>CAYXFI010000400.1:0-3789 GCA_964464205.1 uncultured Cytophagia bacterium | reverse complement strand
GGGGTGACGACCGAAATCTCCGGCAACTGCGGGGAATCGCCATTTCCGCTCGTGGGAGACCAGGCTGAAGAGGCACGGGAGCGCTGGCGAAAGCGCTACGGGGTTGACGCCGATTGGAAAGACGCCGCCGGCTTCCTGGCTCGACTCGAACGACAGGGCATCTCGTACAACTACGCCACCCTGGTGGGACACGGTACCCTTCGCGCCGCCGTGATGGGAATGGAGGACCGACCGCCCACCCGCTCTGAAATGGGGCGAATGAAAGAGCTCTTGTCCCGATCGCTCGAGCAGGGTGTGCTGGGGCTTTCGACCGGACTCGAGTACGCGCCAGGCGCCTTCGCCGCAATGGAGGAGATTGTGGAGCTTGTGCAACTTGTTGCGGCGTGCCGTGGGGTGTACGCCACCCACATGCGCAACGAGGACGTGCGATTGTTGGAGGCGATCGACGAGGCGCTGGACGTGGCCCGGCGCACGGGTTGTTCGCTCGAAATCTCACACCTCAAGGCTTGCCAGCCGAGGAATTGGGGGCTGTTGGAACCGGCGCTCGAAAAGATCCAGCGAGCCGTAGAGGAGAGGCTGAACGTCCACGCCGACCGCTACCCGTACACGGCCTTCGGCACCACGATGCAGGTTCTGTTCCCGATGTGGGCCAGGGAAGGAGGCAACGACGCCTTCGTCGAGCGTCTCCGGGATGAAGTTGCGTGGAAGAGGATGCTCATCTTCACGATCGACAAGGTGAAGAGCCTGGGCGGGTGGCACAACATTCTAATTTCCCGGATTCCGGACGAGAGCAAACGAGCCTGGCAGGGACGCCGGGTGGACGGGCTCGCGCGCGAGCAGGGGGTTGAACCCCTGTCCCTGGTTCGGCAGTTGCTGTTGGACGAGCGCGGCGACGTGTCGATCGTGGCGTTCGCAATGAGCGAGGAGAATTTGGAGAAAGTTCTCGCCTATCCGAGGACGATGATCGGATCAGACGGCAACGCGGTGAGTCCAGAGGGGGTTCTGGGACGTACCCATCCGCACCCCAGGTACTACGGCACATTTCCGAGGGTCCTCGGCCGCTACGTCCGTGAGAGACGCGTGCTGACGCTAGCGGAAGCCATCAGGCGAATGACTTCCCTGCCGGCGGCGAAATTTGGCTTGCGAGGGCGCGGCAAGATTGCCGTCGGCTACTTCGCCGACCTGGTGTTGTTCGATCCCGATAAGGTTCTGGATCGTGCCACATTCGACAATCCCCACCAGTTTCCCGCCGGGATTCACCTGGTCGTCGTCAATGGCGAGATCGTTGTGAGGGAGGGGCAGCACACCGGAGCCACTCCAGGTAGAGTACTTCGGCGTGCTGCGTGACCGATGCCAACCGTGGCTTGGGAGCGTTTGGTCAGATCGAAAATCGGGTGGAACCGCTGGGCGGGGGGTGAGCTGACGACTACGAAGCTGCCAGTGGCCCGGGGCTGGGGAAACGGACACCACCACTGGCGTTTCAAGCCCTGGGATACGTCGCGATCGTTCGGTTTTCCCTCCCGGAGGGGCCTATCGCTGCAAGCCACCGTCCGTGAATGAAGCGCAGCGGGTCTGCTGCGGCGAATGGGTGAAGGCTGGCGGGTGCCGCAAAACCCGCCGCCCACCGACAGGGCTGCAGTTCCTTGTGCGACTTCGCCAACCGTCGGATTCCGCAGCGGGAATGCAACCTGTTGAGGGGTGGACGTGCAGAAGCGATTCCTGCTTCTCAACCCTTGCATCTTCGACTTCGCTGCGTACGACTTCTGGATGAAGCCGCTGGGCCTGCTCTGCTTGGCTGAGTTGTTGCGCAGAGCGGGGAGTGAGGTCACGCTGCTCGACTGCCTGGACCGGCACGATCCCGGCTGGCTCCGGTGGCAGCGCAAGAGTGCGGCTCATGAGCGGTGGGACGGCACCGGCAAGTTCCATCGAGAGCCCATTGCCAAACCGGCGGTTTTCAGGGACGTGCCGCGTCGTTACTGCCGCTACGGCTGGAGTCCCGAGTACCTTCGCCAAAGGCTCTTGACCCTGCCGCGACCGGACGCGGTGCTCGTGACCTCGCACATGACTTACTGGTACCCCGGTGTGCAGGAAGCGATTCACCTGCTGAAAGAAATCTGGGCTGGGGTGCCGGTCGTGCTCGGGGGCATCTACGCCACCCTGTGCCGTGAGCACGCCGAGAGTCACAGCGGAGCCGATTTGGTACTCCCGGGCCCGCTCGTCGGGGGAACGCTCCGCACGCTCTGGGATTTCCTGGAGCTGTCACGTCTCCCCGCGGACGACTGGTTTGCCGGCCTGGAGGAGTTACCCTACCACCTCTACCCGAATTTGCGTTCGGCGGCCGTGGTCAGCACGATCGGCTGTCCCTACCGATGCAGCTTTTGCGCCTCGTGGATCCTCCAGCCGCGCTACCAACGCCGTGATCCCCGTGTAGTGGCGAAGGAGATCTGGCGGCTGCATCGAATGCGAGGGGTGCGCCATTTCGCGTTCTTCGACGACGCCCTGCTGATCGACTCCGGCCGACACTTCTTGCCCATGTGTGAGGAGCTAGCCCGGCACAAGCTGCGGGCTTCGTTCCACACGCCGAACGGTCTGCACATCCGGGAGATCACCCAGGAAGTTGCTCAGGCGATGGCTGCGGTTGGTTTTCGGACGATCCGGCTCAGCTACGAGACGTCGAACCCGGAGCGACAGGCAGCGATGGGAGGGAAGGTCACCGACGCTGAGCTCGAGGCCGCGCTACAGAATCTCGAGAGGGCTGGATACCAGTGCAACGAGATCGGTGTCTACGTAATGGCGGCTCTTCCCGGACAGGCGGTGCGCGAAGTGGTGGAGACCCTGCTAGTCGTGGCGAACCTTGGGGCCAAGTCCAGCCTGGCGGTGTTCTCTCCGATCCCCGGTACCCTCGAGTGGCGGAGGGCAGTGGAGCTGGGACTGTTCCCGGAGGACGCCGATCCTCTGCTGACGAACGACACTCGGGTGCCGATTCGTTCTGAGGAGTTCAATTTGATTTCGGTGCAGCGGCTACGCCACGCGGCGAAGTGGTTGAATTCAAAAGTGGAGGGGAGCAAGAGGCGCTTTCCAAGCGCCGAGGATCTCACCTCGTGGGTTCTGGATCCCCGTCGCGGCTGGCAACTGCCGGAGTCCCGGACCACCGTCGGCTCGGGCGTGTATCGCCCGGAGCTCAGGTGACCGGAGGTCGAACCGGTCAGCGACGCCTACTCCCGTCGCCCGGGCCTACGAAGTCTACCACCCTCGTTTTCCCGCTCGCCGGAGTGCGACGACTCCAGTCGTCGCTTGGGCTAGCGAAGTCGGAGACTTGGCAGTCCGATTGTTCCTGTTTTCCCGCCCTTCGGAGTGCGACGACTCTCGTCGTTGCCTCGTAGCGGTAGCGGCGGAGGGGAAGACAAGGTCTTCTGTCGTCGCTTTCGAGGAGCTTACTCGGAGACTTCGCAGTCGAACTGTTCCAGTTTTCCGGCTCTCCCGAGTGCGACGACTCCTGTCGTCGCCTCGTAGCGGCGAAGTGAAAGACAATGGGAACCAATGTCGGTTGGTGTCTTTGCGTGTGCAAAGGGGAGGAAGGTCTTCCGTCGTCACTTTCGAAGAGCTTAGTCGGAGACTTCGCAGTCCGACCATTCCTGCTTTCCCGCTCTTCGGAGTGCGACGACTCCAGTCGTCGCATTCTCGCCGCGAAGCTGAAAACCGCGCAGCCCAACGACTCTGGCCTTCCCGTCTGCCGGGCTGGAGCGCCCCCAGTCGTCGCATTTTCGCCACGAGAGTGCGCGGTTCGAC
>CAYXFI010000399.1:0-3792 GCA_964464205.1 uncultured Cytophagia bacterium | reverse complement strand
TGTCCGGTGATCAACGCGCCTTCGATCGAATGCGGCCGAAGCGCCAAGATCTGCTCCAAGATGTCCTTGACGCGCACCTCCAAGAAACGTGCTTCCGAAGCTTCCGAGGCAAACACGTGCTGGATCAGGACCATCCGGTAGGTCTGTACGTGCTGCTGGCGAGACTCAAAACGGACTGGCCGCACAAAACGACGCCTGATCTCGGGTTTCTCGAAAGTCACATCCAGAGCCAGGACGTACGGGTTCTCAGGGTTCCACTGGAGAGCCAGCGGGTCCGACGACCGCCACTTCACCTCGCACTTGTAGTTCTCGTACCCTTCGGCCACATAGCCGCTGCCCACTGGGATTTCCCCCACACGCACTCCTTCCACAAAGGACTGCCAAGGTAACAGCGACAGTCGCCACCGAAATGGCCCTGGCAGATGGAGCGAATCGAGCTCCACCGAGAGGTAGCCCAACCCGAGCTTCGACCGAATTATCTTCGGCATCGTGGGCTTATACAGCAGCTTGTCCGCGGAGAGGGAGAGCCGGATTTGCCCGGCGTTTTCTTCAGAGAGATACGGGTAGATACGCTCGAAATCGATGGATTTGTCGGACAGTGCGCGCACAGCGGAAACCAGCTCAGAAATACTGCCTGCGCCGACTACGAGCGTCACGTCGGGATTGCGATCCAAGATCCTCCTGATGGTCTCTGTCAAAACAGGCATTCGACCAAGGCGCGAGACCTCCGGTATGGTTCTCTCGAATGGCTCGACGAGGACCGTCTCCAATGTCACTCGCCGATTCTCGGCCTCGATAAACGGCAGCTCGGTGGGATCTTGAGTGGTTTCGACAATTCGGGGCTCAAAGACTGCGTCGAGGTCCAACGTGTCTACAACGACTCGGGACGCCACGTCGGGTGCGACTGCCAAGATCATGTCCCTGACTCGCCCCGCGCGCGCTAGGGAGAGAGCCAGAGCCTGTTCACCATCCACCCCGTCCGAATTGCGATCGGCGTAGCCCTTCAGACGAAACAGGACATTTGGATTGCGCCGGAGATGCGTCACAAGCGAGTCGAGTACGGCCGTGAACTCCGCCACCGAGTACGAGTCCGGCTCGGCTGAACCCGCTTCGAAAAACAACATGGGAATGAAGGGGCGGTCCAATATCACTTCGTTTCGCTCCTCGCTGCGTAGCAGAACCGGCTCCATCTTTGCCATGGCCCGCCACGCCTGCGACGGCAACATCATGTCCAGCGCAGCGGTGTCTGGAGGAAGAGGAACCTCCTTCACCTGCACGGTTTCCTCGATTCGACCTCCGGTGCTCACTTGCCAACCGGCCAGCACAGGGACGAAGTTCATGGGTGCCTCGAACGCGAGGGGGAGAACCTGGAACCGACTCTTCCGACTCGTTTTTCTCACACCGTTGAGTTCGGCCTCGACGTACCACACGTACGTCAGCGGCACTTCGACGTACGGCACCGTCAAACTGCACTGCGTTGCCGTCCCCTCGTAGATCCTGGTGAACCCCTCGGCCTGATCCAGCCTTCTCACGTAGACGCGGTACGTTGGCTCGCCCAATCCCAACAATGCGGGCCGCCAACGCAGGTCGACGATGAACGTCTCCGCCGTCGGTCCCGATTGAAAGGGCAGCGTCAGCTCGGCTTGGATCAGCTCCCCATTTCGAGGCTCCATCGTGGTCGGCGGCCGGCGGTAGAAAAGACTGAAAACACGGTATTTCTCACGCGCGGTCTTGGCGCCCCCATCCGGAAGAGACGCCGAGACTTTCCAGGCATAGCGCCCTTCCGGGAATCGCCCACTCGACGCGCGAACCGCGTACTGGACCCCGCCTCCTGGGGTCTGAACCCCTTCGTGTTCCAGGACCGTGCTCAATACCGGCCGGGTTCCGGTGACTCCCAACGTATCTTCCCAACTGAAGCCTCCTGCGAGGGCTCGACGCTCATCCTCGAGACGCACCACACGTATTTCGCAGGCAAGCTCACCCTGCGTCCCCACGATTTTCGGCCTGGTCCAGGCGAATCGGAGTTGTTGACCCTCATCCACGAACACACAGAAGTCCGCCAACGCCCCCTTCCTGGTGCGCCCACCGCCACCCTCGAATCCTTTCTCGAGCTCCGTCAAATAGGTAAAAGCGTTCTGACCCTTGGATGTCGCCGTAATCAGAACTGGACGCAAGTCAGCAACTGCGTCCGCCGGAAGACCGGGGAACACGAGGTCAAATGGTCCGGGCACCACCCTGCGCGCGGTAAGCCCGGCCTGCATGCTCGCCAGAGGATGGCCGAAACCACCCACGTTCACTCCGTGAGGTAGGAAGGAGTAGTCCACGTTGATCCAGCGCCAGCGGAGTCCCAGTCCGAGCGTGATGTCCATTACGTCTCCCGATTGCACTCCGGCCCGCAGCGAAATCAGCCGCGCGACTTCGAGCTCGCAGCCCACAGAGGGACGCCACCGCGACCGCAGACGATCGTAGGAGATTTGACCAACGGCAGTCGCACGAAGCCAAGGCGACGGTTCAAGAGCTAAAGCCCCTCCCACGGCCACCGTGAGGGGAAGGCCATACCGCTCTCCTCCGAGCCTCACCCCTTGACCGAGATTCTGAACGCTAACCCCCACACTCCAACGTTCGCTCGGAGCGTAGAGGAACCCGAGATCGAATCCAACGGCCGATCCGTCATCACCGCCAAGGCTCCTGCGCAGCAATTTGACCGACCCACCAACGTGAAAACCGGCCCCCAGCTGCGTCGCAACAGCGCTCCCGACCATCAAGTCCGAGTACGTCTCCGGCGGTAGTTTCCCGCCGGTGTTGTCCCAGGGAGGAGACCAAAGCTGCATCCCAAACACGCCCACCCGATACGTCTCCCCAACGTTCGGCAAAACTGCGCTGAAACTCTCCAGTCGGAGGTCGGCCAGCCACTCACTGTGCGCCAGGCTCGCGTGCCAGCCGTAGAGGCGCGAGAGACCCGCGGGGTTCCAGAAAAGAGCCGAGGCATCGTCGGCGAGGCCAACAAACGCGCCTCCCATCCCCAAAGCCCGTGCGCTCATACGAACCTTCAAAAAGTCGGCGCCGGATGTCCGGTGGCTCTGACACGTCCCCGACGCAACGTATCCTGACAGCAAAAGCACCACACAGCAAAACCACACGTAGCTCGAGACACGTTTCATTGCCCTTTCACTCCAAAAAGCGAGGGTTTCGCCGTCTCATCTAACCACCAGGATCTTGGCTATCTGGCGTTTCCCACCCGACTCGAAGTAGAGCAAGTACAAACCCGGACTCACCAAGCGACCCTCCTCGTCCCGACCATCCCACTCCAACCGTCGCTCACCCTGCGGCTCTACCCCATCCCCCAACACCCGCACCAGCTCCCCTGCCACATTGTACACCGCCAACCGTACCCCCGACGACCGCAACAAACCGTACCGCACTCCTACCACATCCCCCAACTCCAACCGATTCCGATCCACCTTGAAGAAACCTAATGGTGAACTACTTGCCGTAAAGGAATCTGGGTTGGTCGGAACCGTGCGGACGACGAAACTCCACATTTCGGAATAGGGCCCCCACTCCCTCCCGTCCCAGGCACGCACGCGCCAATACCAGCTGCCATCTGCGAGCGGAGAAGGAACGGCAAAAACAACCTCCTCCGTCTGCGGAGCAACCGGAGGCCGCGGAGAGAAAAGCTCGGGATGGACTGCCGCAGAGACGCTGTCCACATCGCCCGCAAAATCGGCCCTCCGCCATAGCTGTACCTCAAAATGCAAGGCATCGCCGTCGCTGTCCGCTGGCGCCTGGAAC
>CAYXFI010000398.1:0-3804 GCA_964464205.1 uncultured Cytophagia bacterium | reverse complement strand
TTCAGCCTCTGGGTCGCCACACCTCCGGCATCTCCTCAGCCGATGGGAACAGCATGTTCTCCGCGAAACGCTCCTGAAACTCCGGCTTCGCCGCGATCTCGACGTACCGCACCTGCTGGCTGATCCATTCGGCCTCCTGCCTCGCCCTCGTGGAAAGAAGGGCCATCTCCGCGCCCGTCAAAGCGGCGTTTCCCACGAAACGGATTCTCTCCGGATCCACGGGCGGCAGCAGTCCAATCCGCACGGCGTTTTCGGGGCGAATGTAGTTGCCGAACCCGCCCGCCACTACGACGCTGCCCACATCGGCGATCGAAATCCCAGCTTCCCTCAGCAGCAGATCGATGCCGGTGGCGATGGCCCCTTTGGCCAGCTGGATTTCGCGCACATCCCTCTGGGTGAAGCCGATCCACCGACCGTTCGCTTCGGCCAGCAGGAACTGCAGCACGCCATCCCGCTCCTGCACCCGCGAGCGAACGTCCGCAGGTAAGCCGCCCGGTAATTCATCCGGCCGCCGCATCCGTCCGGTCTCATCCACGACACCCAGCGACAGGAGAAGAGCCACGAGGTCGATGGCGGCAGAGCCGCACAGGCCGCGTGGCTCACCCTCACCGATCACATGAAAGCGAAGTTCATCCCCATCCAGCCACACGGTGTCGATGGCCCCGCGCTCAGCACGCATGCCGTGGGTGATGTTGGCGCCCTCGAAAGCGGGGCCGGCCGCGGTTGAACAGGCGATGGCCCCCCGGCGGTCTCCCAGCACGATCTCCCCATTTGTGCCGATGTCCACGGCCAGAATCTGGGCCTCGCTGCGCAGCAAGTCGGTCGCGAGGAGAACCCCCGTGGTGTCTGCCCCCACGAACCGCCCGATCGCCGGGAGCAGATACAACTGGCCCCTGGGATGTATCCGTAGGCCCAGCTCCCGCGCCGGAAGGCGAACCGGCCCGCGGAAGGCGGGGACGTAGGGGTACTGAGCCAGGAACTCGGCGTCCGCCCCCAGCAACAGGTGCAGCATCGCCGTGTTGCCGACCACGACCGCCTCGTACACGTTCTGCCGACGCACGCCCGACTCGGACAGGACCTCGCCAAGGAGCGAATCGATCGCCCTGAGCGCCGTCTTTTGCAACTCCCGTCGGGCCGAAGCCGACCGCGCCGCGTGCTGGATCCGGGAGACCACGTCCTCGCCGTACACGCGCTGCGGATTCACCGCCGAACTCACGGCTTCCACCGTGCCGTCCCGGAGATCTACCAGCTTGGCCACTACGGTCGTCGTGCCCAGATCAACCGCCAGTCCGTAGGACTTCCGGGTCGTGTCACCCCGCTCGAAGTCCACCAATACCCGGTCGACCATCACGCACGTTCCAGCGAAGGCGTAGCGGCGAAGCCGGCGAGGCAACTCCCGCAGCCACCACAAGGTGTGGGTGTTCGGCTCCACCGCCTCACCCACGGCCGTTCTCAAGTCTTCCCAGTCGAAGGGGTTCGATTCGAGGGTGGGAGCTTCCAGCCGGATCCAGCGTTTCTCTACGGCCGGTTCGACACGGACCGTGCGACCCACGCCGTGGCTCAGGATTTGCCCCCGCTCCTCCGTCTCCACGGGAGTGACCACTACCTCGCCGAGCGGCCGTGTCTGGCAGGCCAGGCGCATCCCGTCACGAAGCTCGCGCTCCGAAAGAACCTCCCGCTCGATGGCCGTCGGTGGCGTGACGGCCCCCTTCACGAAAACCCGGCACTTTCCGCAGGTGCCGGCACCGCCACACACAGCAGGCAGAGAGACCCCGGCTTTCTGTCCCGCCTGGAGGAGCGTCACTTCCTCGGAGCAATGGCAACGCAGACCAGACGGCTCGAAGCGGACGACGAACGTCATTTCACGGTCCCGGTAGTGGTGATGAACAGTCTCCGTGGATGATGGAGCGAGTCCCTTGCGCAAAAGGTCCGGAGGCTGAGTTCAATTCCGCGCTGTGCGCCGGGTCAGGCGCGGCCTCGAATCACCTGGAGGCCACTGTCCGACGCAGCCGCTCAGCGTGGGCTCTGAGGACCTGCTCGTACACCTCCCACGGCACACAAAGCTGGCCGAGCAGCTCCAGATCTTCCCTCCCGTGAAAGTCGGACCCACCAGTTTTCAGCAGGGCATGGCGTTCCGCGATCGCCTCCATGCGCCGGACGGTCTCGGGATCGTGCCTGGGATGGATCACCTCCAGACCGTCCACTCCCAGCGATATCGCCTGCTCGATCTGGCCCTCCGTCAGGCCATCCCCCGGGTGGGCCAAGATGGCCAGTCCACCCGCCCTGTGGATGAGATCCACAGCGTCGGCGGGGGTGAGCTTCCGTTTCGGAACGAAAGCGGGCTTCCCATCGCCGATGTACTTCTCAAACGCTTCTTCGACCGACGCGACGTAGCCCGCCTCCACCAGCGCGTCCGCGATGTGCGGTCGTCCCAGAGCCCCCTTTCCCACCCGGCGCGATAGGTCGCCGAAGTCCAGTGGCATTCCGAGCGCGGCCAGCCTCTCGACGATGCGACGTCCACGGTTCAACCGCTCCTCGTGATACCAGCGGACGTAGGAACGCACGCCGGGGTCCTCCGGATCGATGAAAAGCCCCAGGATGTGCACGTCCAGCTCAGCATCGGCGCAGCTAATCTCGATACCGGGTACAACCGCCAGGCCGAGCTTGCTCCCCTCGTCCATCGCCCTCGCCACGCCTGCCACCTCGTCGTGGTCCGTCAGCGCGATGGCGGCAAGCCCCACCTGCGCACACCGCTGGACCAGCTCCTCCGGCGGGAATACCCCATCGGAGCAACTCGAGTGCAGGTGCAGATCCGCTCGTCGCTCCTGCCGGGGAACGTTCTCAGCCCCCGACTTCCTTCTCTCCCGTGATCCCATCGTTCGAACGGTCAGTTCTCCCCTGTACCCCTGCCCAACAATTGCGACGTACCGGGCTCAGATCTTCGGCAACGTCACCCCTCGCTGCGCCTGGTACTTGCCGTGCTTGTCGGCGTAGGATCTTTCGCACGGCTCGTCGCTCTCGAAGAAAAGAATCTGCGCGATGCCCTCGAAGGCGTAGATCTTCGCGGGCAACGGGGTGGTATTGGAGATCTCCAGGGTCACGTATCCCTCCCAGCCGGGCTCCAGTGGCGTCACGTTCGTGATGATGCCGCACCGGGCGTAGGTGGACTTGCCCACGCAGATGGTCATCACGTTCCGCGGTATGCGGAAGTACTCCACCGTGCGCCCCAGCGCGAAGGAGTTCGGCGGAATGATGCAAACCTCACCTTTGAAATCGACCAGGCTCCGAGGATCGAAGTTCTTCGGGTCGACGATGGTGCTGTTGATATTCGTGAAGATCTTGAATTCGTCGGCGATCCGCACGTCGTAGCCGTACGACGAGAGCCCGTAGGAAACAACGCCTTTGGACACCTGCTCTTCCACGAAAGGCTCAATCATGCCGTGCTCGAGCGCCATGCGTCGGATCCAGTGGTCGGGTTTGATGGCCATCCACTACCCTCCGAGACTTCCCGCGATCCACAGACAACAAATGCCACAAGGCGGCAGCCATGGGCATGCGATTCGTCGACACCAGTTCGGCGATCACGGAGAATCAACCCGAGGTCAAAAATTGGCCGGCCGGGGACTGGAAGCTTCACGAAGAATTCTCGCTAAGCCGCAAAGCCGCAGAGAAACGCAGAGATGGAGCACCCTCCATCGGTGACGGGGAAACACTTCGTAGCTGAACCGCACCACTCTCGTCCGGCCAGCGTGGCGATGGACGCCGGCCAGAGATATCGAGAGAGGCACGTGCAGAAATGGCTTG
>CAYXFI010000397.1:0-3840 GCA_964464205.1 uncultured Cytophagia bacterium | reverse complement strand
CGACCAGATGACGCCGCAGAAGCTGGTCAACCCGAAGGCGTTGTCGGCGGTGGTGCGGGATTTCTTCTCGCGCAGCCAGCTTTCGCAGTTCATGGACCAGACCAACCCGCTGGCGGAGCTGACGCACAAGCGCCGCCTGAGCGCCCTGGGACCCGGGGGCTTGAGCCGGGAGCGGGCCGGGTTCGAGGTGCGCGACGTGCACCCGAGCCACTACGGGCGGATCTGCCCGATCGAGACGCCCGAGGGGCCGAACATCGGCCTGATTTCGTACCTGAGCGTCTATTCGCGGGTGAACGATTTCGGGTTCCTGGAGACGCCCTACCGGGTGGTGAAGAACGGGGTCGTCACCAACAAGGTGCAGTACCTCACCGCCGACGAGGAGGAGCACTACGTCATCGCGCAGGCGAACGCACCGATCGACGAGAAGGGCCGGTTCCTCGACGACCGGATTTCCGCCCGCTACCGGGCGGATTTCGTGGAGGTCGAGCCGGGTCAGGTGCAGTACATGGACGTCTCGCCGAAGCAGCTCGTGAGCGTGGCGGCGGGACTGATCCCCTTCCTGGAGCATGACGACGCCAACCGGGCGCTGATGGGGGCGAACATGCAGCGCCAGGCGGTTCCGCTGCTGCAGAGCGAGCCGCCGCTGGTGGGCACCGGCCTGGAAGGGCGGGTGGCGCTGGACTCGGGCAGCGTGGTGGTCGCGCGGAAATCCGGGAAGGTGGCCGGCGTGACGGCCCGGGAGATCATCATCACCAAGGACGGAACGCTGCCGTCGCGCCGCAAGAAGTCCGATCCGGACGTGCAGGTCTACGAGTTGCGCAAGTTCATGCGTTCGAACGCGGGGACGTGCGTGAACCAGAAGCCGCTGGTGCGCAAGGGGCAGCGGGTGAAGGCCGGTCAGATCATCGCGGACGGTCCGTCGACCAGTTCGGGCGAACTGGCGCTGGGACGCAACGTGCTGGTGGCCTTCATGCCCTGGGGCGGCTACAACTTCGAGGACGCGATCCTGATCAGCGAGAAGCTGGCGAGGGACGACGTCTACACCTCGATTCACATCGAGGATTTCGAGGTGGGGGCGCGGGACACGAAGCTCGGCCCCGAGGAGATCACCCGGGACATCCCGAACGTCAGCGAGGAAGCCCTGAAGGACCTGGCCCACGACGGGGTGATCCGGGTCGGCGCGGAGGTCAAGCCGGGGGACATCCTCGTCGGCAAGATCACGCCGAAGAGCGAGACGGAGCTGGCGCCGGAGGAGCGGCTGCTGCGGGCGATCTTCGGGGAGAAGGCCGCCGACGTGAAGGACACCTCGCTGCGGGTGCCGAGCGGCACGTACGGGATCGTCATGGACGTGCGGATCTCCGCGCGGCGGGACCCGGTGCGGGCGAAGCTGACTCCGACGGAGAAGCGGCGCCAGATCAAGCAGATCACCGAGGACTACAAGAACCGGGCGAACGAGCTGCGGGAGGATCTCACGCAGGCGCTGAGCAACATCCTGCTGGGAGAGAAGATTCCGCTGGACGTCGTCGACGCCGAGACGGGCAGCACGATCATTCCGGCGAACCGCAAGATCACCAAGACGCTCCTGCGCAAGCTGGCCGGGGCGTACGACCACATCGAGATCGATCCGAGCCCGATCCAGGTGAAGATCTCGGGGATCATCAACGAGTACAAGCGGAAGTTCGACGATCTGGAGTCCGATCGCGAGGAGCAGATCGCGCGGATCGAGAGCGGCGACGACCTGGATTCGGGCGTGATCAAGCAGGTGAAGGTCTTCGTGGCGAGCAAGCGGAAGATCTCGGTGGGCGACAAGATGGCGGGGCGCCACGGCAACAAGGGCGTGATCGCGAAGATCCTGCCGGAGGCGGACATGCCGTTCCTTCCGGACGGGACGCCGGTGGAGATCGTTCTGAACCCCCTGGGGGTGCCGTCGCGGATGAACGTCGGCCAGGTGCTGGAAACGCACCTGGGCTGGGCGGCGAAGCGGCTGGGGCTGCAGGTGGTGACGCCGGTCTTCGACGGCATCTCGGAGGAGCAGGTCCGGGAACTGATGCGGGAGGCGGGCCTGCCGGAGGACGGCAAGACGGTCCTGTACGACGGGCGCACCGGGGAACCGTTCGACCAGAAGGTCGTCGTCGGACAGATCTACATGCTGAAGCTCAGCCACCTGGTGGCGGACAAGATCCACGCCCGGGCGGTCGGTCCGTACTCGCTGGTGACGCAGCAGCCGCTGGGCGGCAAGGCGCAGTACGGCGGGCAGCGCTTCGGCGAGATGGAGGTCTGGGCCATGGAGGCCTACGGGGCGGCCTATTCGCTGCAGGAACTTCTGACGGTGAAGAGCGACGACGTGGTCGGGAGGCGCAAGATCTACGAATCGATTGTGAAGGGGCAGAACACGCTGGAAGCCGGCACGCCGGAATCCTTCAACGTCCTGATGAAAGAGATGCAGAGCCTGGCGCTGGACGTACGGGTCGTCCACGGCGGGGACGAGTCCTAGGGACGGGAAGGGGAGAGCAGGCACGATGAGTACCGCGGCGATTCGCGACATCCTGGGGTTCGAGAGCCGGGAGACGCTGGACTACGTCCAGATCGGGATCGCTTCGCCCGACACGATCCGGCAGTGGAGCCGGGGCGAGGTGAAGAACCCCGAGACGATCAACTACCGCACCTTCAAGCCGGAGAAGGGCGGATTGTTCTGCGAGCGGATTTTCGGTCCGACCCGCGACTGGGAGTGCAGCTGCGGCAAGTACAAGCGGATCAAGCACCGCGGGGTGATCTGCGACCGCTGCGGGGTGGAGGTCACGCTGTCGCGGGTGCGCCGGGAGCGGATGGGCCACATCGAGCTGGCGGTTCCGGTCTCGCACATCTGGTTTTTCAAGGTGTTGCCGAGCCGGATGGGGCTGATGCTCGACATGAGTTCGCGGAATCTCGAGCGGATCCTCTACTACGAGGACTACGTGGTGATCGACCCGGGCGACACGCCGCTGGAGGCCCGCCAGCTTCTCAGCGAGATGGAGTACCGGGAGGCCCTGGAACAGTACGGGGAATCGTTCACGGCGATGATGGGGGCGGAGGCGGTTCGGGAGCTGCTCGCCTCGCTGGATCTCGAGAAGGAGATCGAGGAGATGCGCGTGCAGATGGCGGCCACGCGCAGCAAGCAGATCCGCAAGAAGCTTTCGAGGCGGATGAAGCTGGTGAGCGGGTTCCTGGCCTCGAAGATGCGCCCGGAATGGATGGTGCTCGAGGTGCTGCCGGTGATTCCGCCGGACCTGCGCCCGCTGGTGCCCCTGGAGGGCGGACGGTTCGCCACCTCGGATCTGAACGACCTCTACCGCCGGGTGATCAACCGGAACAACCGGTTGAAGAACCTGCTTCAGCTCAAGACGCCCGACGTCATCATCCGCAACGAGAAACGCATGCTCCAGGAGGCGGTCGACGCCCTGTTCGACAACGGGCGGCACGGCCGTCCGGTGACGGGGGCGGGCAACCGGCCGTTGAAATCGCTGGCCGACATGCTCAAGGGCAAGCAGGGGCGGTTCCGGCAGAACCTGCTCGGCAAGCGGGTGGACTACTCGGGGCGCTCGGTGATCGTGATCGGCCCGGAGCTGAAACTGCACCAGTGCGGCCTGCCGAAGAAGATGGCCCTGACGCTCTTCGAACCGTTCATCATCCGCGAGTTGAAGGACCGGGGCCACGTGCACACGATCCGCAGCGCGAAGCGGATGATCGAGCGCCAGGAGAAGGAGGTCTGGGACATCCTGGAGGAGGTCACCCGGGGGCACCCGGTCCTGTTGAACCGGGCGCCGACGCTGCACCGGTTGAGCATCCAGGCCTTCGACCCGG
>CAYXFI010000396.1:0-3845 GCA_964464205.1 uncultured Cytophagia bacterium | reverse complement strand
GAAGTGCTCAGCGGTGCCGCGCCCGTGCTCTCCCAACACGCCGATGGAGTGAGCATCGTCGATCATGATGCGGGCGCCGTACTTCTTAGCCAGTTCCACGAGCTTGGGCAGATCCACGATGTCGCCGCCCATCGAGAAAACGCCGTCGGAAACGATCAGTTTGCCGCAGTCGTCATCCGCGTACATCTTGAGAACCCGCTCGAGGTCCGCCATGTCATTGTGGCGGTACTTCACGGTTTTGCCGAACGCCAGCCGGCACCCGTCCACAATGCTCGCGTGATTGTCCCGATCGGCGAAGATGAGATCATCTTTGCCGACGATCGTGGCGATTGTCCCCAGATTCGTCTGAAACCCGGTGGAGAAGACAAGGGCGGCCTCCCGGTTCATGAACGCCGCCAGCCGTTCTTCGAGCTCTTCGTGGAGCGTGAGGGTGCCATTCAGAAACCGGGAGCCTGTGCAGCCGGAACCGAATTGCTCAATGGCGTCCTGGGCGGCTTTCTTCACCCTGGGGTCCTGAGTCAATCCCAGGTAGTTGTTCGACCCGATCATGATCACCGGACGACCGTCGATTGTAACCTGAGCGTCCGCTCCGGATTCGATCGCCCGGAAATAGGGGTACAGTCCTGCGGCCATCGCCTCTTTGGCGCGGGTGAACCGGTAGCACTTGTCGAACAGGTCCAAGGTTCCGCCTCCTCAAACTCAGATTCCGATGCTCGAATACACCGAACGTCGCCGCTGTTCGGACGTCGCCGTGCCAGAAGCGATCACCGGACGGATCCACGGAGAGCGACTTGCCCTGTAGAGATCTCCACCTAGACCTAGCCGCCTTCCAAGGGTTCACGCGTCCTGGTGAAGCCTCGGGCGAAAGCATCCGTAACAACAGTCCGTGCCTGGAATCTTTGGAAACAGCACGGGCTGGATCATCGGTTTCGATACTGTTCGCCGGAACGAACAGGAGTAAGGCTGGGGCTTTGCCCCAGGAGCAGTGTGTCCCCCTGCAGGTTTCGCAACCTGACTACTGTGGCTTGCCCTTCCGCTTCGCCGTGGGCATTCCCCCTCTGCAAACTGAATCGCGCTCAATATAAGCATCGACCTACTGGCTGTCAAGGCAAAAAGTGGCTCCCCCTTAACAATGCAGCGCGCGTCAAGCGCCCGATGGTCGAGCTATGCGAACGGCCAGGTGCCCCTATCGGCGCGACGCTCCCGGCGGCCGAAAGGTGGATTGGGAGCAACAGCCTACATCGCTTCAGGGTGCTTCCGGAAGTAGTCGATGACGTCCCGCAAGATATCGTCGAGCGTGTACTCCGGTTCCCAGCCGATGTCGCGTCGAATCTTGCTGAGGTCGGGAATACGGATCCTCATGTCTTCGAAGCCTTTCTCATAGGCCTGCTCGTACGGGACGTACATGATCTCCGACGTTGAGCCCGTGAGCTCTTTGATCCTCTGGGCCAGTTCCCCGATTGAGATCGAATTCTGGCTGCCCACGTTGTAGATCTGGCCCACGGTGCCGTTGGATTCCATCAGGCCAATCAGGGCTCGGACGGTATCCTTCACGTAGGTGAAGCTTCGGATCTGTTTACCGTCCCCGTACACGGTGATCGGTTTTCCTCGCAGAGCCTGCGTGACCATCCGTGGGATCACCATCCCCCAGCGACCTGTCTGCCGGGGGCCGACCGTGTTGAAGAGCCGGGCCACTACGACTTGCAGCTTCTTCTCCTTGTGGTAGGCCAACGCCAGGTACTCGTCGATGGCCTTGGAGTCGGCGTAGCTCCAGCGGCTTCGCGAGGTGGGCCCCAGTATCCGGTCGTCTTCTTCCGAGAAGGGCACCTTTTCGCTCTTGCCGTAGATCTCCGAAGTGGAGGCGATTAGGACGCGCCGTAGATAGCGGTTAGCCAGCTTGAGGACGACCTGCGTCCCCAGGATGTTGGTCTCGATGGTCTCGACCGGGTTTTTCACGATCAATTCCACGCCCACAGCCGCCGCCAGGTGGTAGATCATGTCGCATTCGCTGACCAAACGATCCATTACCGTCTCGTTCAGGATCGTCTCCACCGCTACGCCGAATCGCGGATGCGGGCGCAGATGCTGAATGTTTTCCAGTCTGCCGGTGGACAGATTGTCGATCACGTAGACGTAGTGCCCACGTTCCAGCAGGGCTTCGGCGAGATGCGAGCCGATGAACCCGGCTCCTCCGGTGATCAGGATCTTCGACCCCTTCCTCATTAGGCCCTCGTGCTAGTCGTCTTTCGCGAATCGACCGTTGGTCGGGATCTGGACGCAACCATCAGGATCGTGAGCAGGCCGTAGAGAATGGCCGCCTGAATGAAAACAATCCAGCAGCCCAGCCAGTCAAGCTTGGGCAGCAGTACCGCACCCATCCCGATCCCCGCGTTGACGAGGTAGATGAACGTCACCGCATTGCGCTGGCTCAGGCCAGCATCCACCAGCCGGTGAGAGAAGTGGCGCCGGTCTCCGACGAATAGAGGTCTGCCCTCTCGCCAGCGGATGAACATGACGGACAAAGTGTCAAAGATGGGCACACTCAGCACGAGAATCGGGATGAACACCGGTGCAAACGTCGGGCTTTGAACATCGATGTAGGAGGCCAGGATCGTGCTCGTGCCGAACAGGAATCCGAGGGTCAGGCTACCCGCGTCGCCCATGAAAATCCGGGCGGGATGGAAGTTGTAGCGCAGGAATCCCAGCGACGCTCCTGAGATCGTGGCGAGCAGAAAGGCCATGTAGTCCTGATTCTGGCTGGCTGTGACGATCAGGAAAGCGAGCCCCGAAATGGCTGCCACGCCTGCCGCGAGCCCGTCCATGTTGTCGAGCAGATTGAACGCGTTGGTAATGCCTACGATCCAGACGACGCTCACAACCACGTCCAGAACCTGCCCAGGCATGAGCTGGGTCCGGATTCCCATGGCCACGGCAAGCGCCGCCACGGCAAATTGTACGGGGAACTTGGTCCGGTAGTCGAGCTTTCCCTTCCACACGTCGTCCACAAGGCCGAGGATGAGCATGAGGGTAGCCCCGGCAAGCACCGCGAGCAGTTTGGGCAGGGCGTAGGGCAGGCGTGCTCGCCAATCGATGTAGGATGGCAGGTACTCCAGAAGCTGGGGAAAATGTCCGAGCCAGCGGAGAACGACGATTGCGAGTGCAACTACCACGAGGATCGTGGCCCAAATAGCCACGCCCCCCAGCAGCGGGGTCGGTTCTCGGTGTGCCTTTCTCCCGTGGGGCCGGTCTACCACGCCGTGCCTCAAAGCGAAACGGCGGACAATCGGCACGGCGGAAGCACTCAGCACAGCGGAGATGCTGAGTGCTCCCACGAGGAGCATGTATTTGAGCCACGCCACCGGTTTGCCCGTCGTCCTCCAGCCTGATCCGTAACGGAGGCAAGCTTGTTTGTGGCCCAGCCGAACTGAGTGTATTCGATGCGGCGCGCGGGGGAATTGCCGGCTTGCCCCTCTGCCCGCAACCCCGATGGGACCCTGGGTGAACCTGGGACCTCGGGCCCGGCCTCGACCGGGCAACGGCTCGATTCGGACTGTCGCCGCGCGAAGAGGTCAGCCCCGTCCGTGGGCGCCTACCGCTCGCCGGGAATTCACCTCAGGATGACCAGCTTTGACAGAGCTTTCGCGGCTTCGTCGCCTGCGAAAGCCTCCACCGTGTACAGGTAGACGCCGTTTGCGAGCAGGTCGCCGTCCAAGTCCACGCCGTCCCACTCCAGCACGTTGAATCCCGGTTCGCCTGGAGCCAGGTGGGTATTCCAGACCTCTCGCCCTGCCAGGGTGAACACGCGGATCACGACGCGTTCGGCCGGCTTGCTCAGAAAATAGGTA
>CAYXFI010000395.1:0-3863 GCA_964464205.1 uncultured Cytophagia bacterium | reverse complement strand
CCAACCCAAGCGAGTACTTCTTGTCGGAGCGCTCTCAGGGCGTCCCGGGGTCTGTGATCACGTGCCTGCTGAGGGGAAGCCGCCCGGTACTCCTGGAAATCCAGGCGCTCACCGCGGTGAGCCACTACAGCATGCCCCAGCGCACCTGCACCGGCTTCGATCCCCGCCGGCTCGCGATGATTCTGGCCGTTCTGGAAAGGCGCGCTGGGGTCAATGCCGGCGCCCACGACGTGTTCGTCAACGTCGCTGGGGGTATTCGTGTGGACGAGCCAGCCGCCGACCTGGCGGTTGCGGTCGCCATTGCATCGAGCGTTCGGAACCGGCCTGTTCCGCCCGACCTCGTCGCGCTCGGCGAGGTGGGATTGACCGGCGAGGTGCGTCGGGTACAGCTCGTCGGCAGGCGCGTTCAGGAGGCGGCCCGTCTAGGCTTTCGCCGGATCTTAGCACCGAAGGGAATCGATCGACAATTGCTTCGAGCCGTGGATGCGCAGATCCTGCAGGTGGGTACTCTGTCGGAGACTTTGAAAGCCGCATTCGGATGAGCCGCCTTTTCGAAATCGAGGCCAAAGACGAAACTACCCATGCCCGCGCGGGATTGCTGCACACCGATCACGGAACGGTGTTGACGCCTGTGTTCATGCCGGTGGGCACCCAGGGGTGCGTCAAGGCAATTTCCCCGCACGAACTGCGCCAGACCGGCCTTCAAATGATGTTGTCGAACACGTACCATCTCTTCCTCCGCCCGGGCATGGAGGTACTTGGGAAAGCGGGTGGCCTCCACCGATTCGCAAGCTGGTCGGGCCCCATATTGACGGATAGCGGAGGGTTTCAGGTCTTCAGCCTCAGTGACTACAGGCGCATCACGGACGAAGGCGTTTACTTCCGATCCCATTTGGACGGCTCATACAATCTGTTCACTCCAGAGAACGTTGTGGACTACCAGCGCCAGATCGGAAGCGACATCATGATGGTGCTGGACGAGTGTCCGCCGTACCCGTGCGAATTCGACTGCGCCGCTCGTTCCCTCGAATTGACGCACGCTTGGGCGGAACGCAGCAAGCGCCGCTTCCAAGAGACGGAACCGCTCTACGGGCACTCCCAGACCCTCTTCGGAATCGTGCAGGGAAGCGTTTACGAGGATCTGCGGCGCCGATCCGTCGATTTCTTGATTTCGCTGGACTTTCCGGGCTACGCTATCGGCGGCCTATCGGTCGGTGAACCCAAGGAAATCATGTTCGAGATGGTGGAGCTCGTGGCTCCGCTTTTGCCCGAGGACCGGCCCCGGTACCTGATGGGCGTGGGAAAGCCGGAGGATCTCGTCGAGGCCGTCGCGCTTGGGATCGACATGTTCGACTGCGTGATCCCCACTCGAAATGGCCGAAATGGAACCGTCTTCACCTGGCAGGGTCCTATCGTCATCAAGAATGCTCGGTACAAGGAAGACTTCGGCCCGATCGACCCGTCCTGCACCTGCTACGCCTGCCGGAATTTCACCCGGGCCTACATCCGTCACCTGTTTCATGCCGGGGAAATCCTGGCACTGCGGCTGGCCACGATCCACAATCTGACATTCTACGCCGCCTTGATGGCCCAGATGCGCGAAGCCATTCGATCGGGAACTTTCTCGACGTGGCGGGAGAAGTTCTACGCGGAATACCGAACAGAATCGAACGCCCTTGAACCAACGCAATAGGAGGCAAAAGTGGTGAACGCCATTCTACTGTTGATGGGCCAAAGCCAGAGCCCGTCCGGCCAGGGGCCAAATCCGCTGGCCATGTGGTTTCCGATCATTCTGATCATTCTGATCATGTACTTTCTCATCTTCCGGCCCCAGGCGAAGCGCCAGAAGGAACACCAGAGGATGCTGGCTTCGATTCAAAAGGGCGATCGGATCGTGACGGCCGGGGGCATCCACGGGACTGTGGTCGGCATCCGCGAGAAGGACAACATTCTCATCGTGAAGATCGCCGACAACGTGAAGATCGAGCTGTCCAGGGGATCGGTGGCCCGGAAGCTGAGCTGAGTGCGCCACTGCCTTCGCCGAACTGGTGGAGATGCACATGCGGATTGTGTTCTTTGGCAGCGCGGAGTTCTCGATTCCCTCTTTGCGGGCGCTGGTGGATTCGCGCCATGAGGTCGTTGGCGTCGTCACGGCTCCGGATAAACCACGAGGTCGGGGTCGCAAACTGAAACCCACGGTGGTCGCTGAATTTGCCGCCGAACGCGGCATTCCCACGCTCAAGCCAGCGGATCTGCGGGACCCCCGGTTTCTGAGCAAACTTCGCTCTTTTGGCGCCGATCTATTCGTCGTGGTGGCCTTCCGAATCTTGCCGCGCGAAGTATTCGAGCTTCCGCCGGCGGGCACGGTGAACCTTCACGCCTCGCTGTTGCCCAAATACCGGGGCGCTGCGCCCGTCCAGTGGGCCATCCTGAACGGCGAATCGGAAACCGGAGTAACCACTTTCTTCATCGAAGAGAAGGTGGACACTGGCGATATTCTCCTGCAGCGCAAGGTGCCGATTCTGCCGGACGAGACGGCAGGGGAGCTGGCGGGCCGTCTGGCTGAGATAGGGGCGGAGCTGTTGCTCGAAACGATCGACGCAATCGAAAGGGGGGAGGCCCGCGCGAAGCCGCAGGAGGGCGAGGCCATTCGTGCCCCGAAGATCAACCGGGAAATGGGGCGAATCGATTGGAACGAGCCGGCGGAACGTATCGCCCGTCTGATTCGGGCCCTGAGTCCAGATCCGGCAGCCTTCGCGTTCTGGCAGGGCAAACAGTTGAGCCTGCTCCGAGCACGGGCGCTCCCGTGCTCGAGCGATGGATCCACACCAGGGACCGTGGTCCGGGCCGATGCCAAAAGGGGCGAGCTCCTGGTCCGCGCGGGCTCCGGTTGCGTGCAGATCCTCGAAGTTCAGCCGAGCGGCAAGCGAGTGATGAGCGCAGCGGAATTCCTGCGCGGCTACCGGCTGGCGGAGGGAGACCGCTTCGAGACAGAGGCAGAGGGTGGTTCCTAGTCAGTCCGCAAGCGAGAGCGAAACCCGTTTGGACGTTCGTGCACTCGCCGTGGAGATTCTGCTGGATTCCGAGCGCCGGAAGGCCTACGTGGATCTGCTGCTCGGGGCACGGATGCGGAAGTTGCCGCTCGGGCGGAAAGAGCGGGCCTTGCTCAACGAGCTGGTGCGGGGAGTGGTTCGCTGGCGGCGCTACCTCGACTGGATCGCGAAAAGGCGACTGAGAGGCGATCCGCTGGCTGCTCCGGCCTTGGTCCGCATTGCCCTTCGTCTCGGCATCTACCAGTTGCTGTTCTTGGAGCAGATTCCTGCGTACGCCGCTGTCAGCGAAACCGTGGAGCTGGTGAAGAGAAGGCAGGGAGAAACCTGGGCACGACGGGTGAACGCCGTCCTGCGCGCGGTCCAGCGATCGGGACGCGCGTTTCCGGAACCACAATCGCAAGACATTGCGAGGCGATTGGGCATCCGCTGGAGCCATCCGGACTGGCTGGTCAGGCGTTGGGTGGAGCAACTCGGCACAGAAGAAACAGAGGCCCTGCTGCGCGCCAACAACGAGCCCGCGCCACTCTTCGTACGCGTGGCGGTGAACAAGACCACCCCTGAAGAAGTAGTAGAGAGACTGGCCGAAGAAGACGTGCGGGCGGAGCGTCTCGAGCATTTCCCCAACTATTTGCGGTTGTCTTCTCTGCCGGCCGATCCCACAGAACTCACCGTTTATCGGGACGGGCTTGTGGTTGTACAGGATCCGAGCGCGTACTTGCCGGTCCTGCTCCTTGACTTGAAGCCCGGCGAGAGGGTCTTCGACTGCTGCGCGGCGCCCGGGGGCAAAACCACGGCCATCGCCGAGAGAAT
>CAYXFI010000394.1:0-3875 GCA_964464205.1 uncultured Cytophagia bacterium | reverse complement strand
GGGCCGTATGCGGACTTTTCCCCCAGGGTACTCGGGGGGCTCGGAGTATTCGACCACGTCGCTATCGGCCAGCCACCGCATAGCCCCGATGCTAAAGCCGAAGCTCCCGGTGTCCTCCAGGTCGGAACCCAGGCCTGCCCAGGCACAGGAAAGCAAACCGACCAGCGCCACCGCTGCAAGGATCACACCCAGATAGCGCTCCATCTGCAAAACCCTTTCTTGCCCGGCCAACCTCGAGGCCCTCGGCGTTCACTCGGGCGGGATCGAGCAGAACTTCCGCACGCAGCTGGAATCGTGCCGCACTATATCCACGCCACTCGAGACGTGTCAAGCAACGCGCAAGCCGCTGGCCGCAGGAGGCATCCCCATCGCATCCGCCCCAGAACAGGGCAGATCGCCAGACGTTCACGAAAGCTCAGGCTGAGACGCGCCAGATCCAAGAGCGTGGGCGACCGGGGAATCGGGCCGGCAAGACAAATCCCCTTGCGCGGAAGCCTCGGCTTGGCATAATGTTCCTTCCAACAGAGGCGGCGTAGCTCAGCTGGTTAGAGCAGCGGAATCATAATCCGCGTGTCCGGGGTTCGAGTCCCTGCGCCGCCATGTCACCCGCCAAAGAATGCGTCGTGGTTTCGTGATATAATGCATGCAAGCTGAGTGCATCGGAGAGCCTGCGACGTCTCCTGCACGATTTTTCCAGCGGTTCGCGCAAGTTGACACATAGGGGCAGCAGGCATACGATGAGTAAAATCCAACGTACCGCTGCTTGCCACGGGCCTGGGGCCCCTGGCAGTCACGCTGGGTGCCCGCCACCTGGAGCCTACCCCTTCGAGGGCCACCTGGCGCAAACAGGGAGGTCACGATGAAGACGTCTCTCGATACGAGCATGGCAACTTGGATGTCGAAAGCCAAAGTAGCGGCGATAGGAGTGGTCTTTGGGCTCGGCCTGGGGCTCCTCGGGCTGGTCTCCTTGCACGGGTGCGATGGATCGCTCGAACCCGTTCCCCTGACTGGGCCGACTGATACGGTGTCCCCGGCCAGAGTGAACGATCTGGCGGCGACGGCCGTTGACACTTCTTGCGCCGATCTCACTTGGACGGCCGTCGGGGACGACTCCATGACCGGCCGGGCCGCTGCCTACCGCATACGATTCGCAACATCGGCGCCCGAAGAGGAGAGGCTGGCTGAGTGGTGGGAAGCCGCAAAGGCGGTCGAGCAGGCCAAGGTGCCTGCGGAGCCTGGGACCCTTGAGACTCTTCGGGTGGAGGGTTTGGAGCCGGGCACGACCTACTACTTCCTCCTTGTGGTGCTAGACGAAGCGGGCAACTCCTCCGACTTTTCGAACTTGGCTTCGTGTACGACTCTGGAAGCGGCTCCAGCGTTGTGCGTCGAGCCGGTCGCACTGGACTTCGGGAGTGAAACCGAACAGCTGGAGTTGTCCGTGAGTAACTGCGGCCCTGCCGGCCCCCTGCATTGGACAGCCCCATGGCATGCCGGGTGGCTCACCCTGAGCGAGACGCCCGGAAGCCTCAGCGCAGCCCGCGAACAGAGGGTAGCTGTCTCGGTGCAGCGCCAAGGAATGGCGCCGGGGCACTACGAGGCCACAGTCGTTGTGGCGGGAGCCGGAGATAGCATCCAGGTGCAGGTTGCCATGGACGTATCTGGAGCAGCGTCGCTCTGCGTGGAGCCTGCGTCGCTGGACTTTGGAACCGACATCGCGGAGCTAAGTCTCCAGGTGGGAAACTGCGGTGATACGGGAACCGTGCTCGAGTGGAGGGCAGAACCCGACCGGCCCTGGCTGGCTTTGGATCCGGTTTCGGGTTCGTTGGAAGCCGGGGAGACCGCGAGCCTCGCTGTGACAGCGATCCGGACGGGACTGGAGCCGGGAACATACGAGGGCAACGTCCTGGTGATCGACACGGCGGCACCCGAGACTTTGAGGGTGTCGGTGTCGATGACGGTGCCGGAGGCGCCCCCGCTGCCTGCGCTCTGTGTGGAGCCGGACGAGATGGACTTTGGGGCTGCGACCACCGCCCTCGAGGCTACGGTTTCGAACTGCGGGGAACCCGGATCCGTCCTCTCCTGGACGGCTGTGGTTGGAGCCTCGTGGTTGGCGCTCGATCAAGCGGAGGGGACGGTAGCAGGGGAGCAAACCGTCACGGTTTCCGTGGACCGCGAAGGGCTTGACCCCGGTCAGTACGAATCGGTCGTCCGGTTCACCTCGGATGCAGGAACCGACAGTATCCTGGTGCGCATGAACGTACCTGAGCCCATTGAGCCAGCAATCAGTGTTGAACCTGCGGAGATGGACTTTGGCGAGTCAGAGACGACGATGTACGCCACGATCACGAACAGTGGTGACCCTGGTTCGACCCTTCAGTGGAACGCTGAAGCGAGCGAGCCTTGGATCGTCATAGAGCCCGAGGCCGGAACCGCAGCCGAGGTACCCTCTACGATGACCGTCCAGGTCGTCAGGACTGGGCTGGCGCCGGGGAGCTACTCGGGCACGATCGACTTCTCCTCGAACGGGGGGACGGCTCACATACTCGTCAGCATGATCGTTCAGGGCCCGGGGAGAGCCGCACTTTGTGTCGAGCCGGACAGCCTCGAGTTCGAGGAGTCGACGACCTCGCTCCCCGTGGATGTGAGCAACTGTGGCGATGCAGGCACAATCCTTACGTGGCAGGCCGCAGGAGCGGAAGGCTGGCTCGACGTGGAGCCCGCTGCCGGTGTCGTGGCGGAGGCACGGCAGGCTTCGATCACCGTAGACCGCTCGGACCTAGAGCCCGGTGAGCACTCGAGCTTCGTCTACTTCGTCTCCAGTGCCGGCAACGACACGGTCTGGGTCACCTTGACGGTGCCGGCTCAGCCCGCGCCGCGCTTGTGCGTCGATCCAGGGCACCTGGACTTCATGGAAACTCTCCAGGAGCTCGATCTGCGCGTGTACAACTGCGGCTCGGCAGGTACCTCAGTGTCCTGGACCTGCTACACCGACAGGCCGTGGATCTTCCTCGATCATGCATCGGGCAGCGTCTCCACGGAGGAAGACACGCTCGCTGTCAGCGTCAGCCGCGACGGCCTGGCGCCCGGCACGTATAGCGGACGTATCTATTTCGCTTCGAACGCCGGCGCGGACACTGTTGAAGTCACCCTTGTTGTCCCCAGCGCTCCGGGTGCCGAGCTGTGCGTATCGCCGACGGAGCTCGATTTTGGAACCTCGGATGAGACGATGTTCTTCTACGTCGGCAATTGCGGCGACGCCGGAACCGTCCTCCACTGGAGTTCCTCTGGTGGGGCCTCCTGGGCCAGCTACTCACCTACGAGTGATGCCGTGGAAGCTGGAGCTAGTGACACCGTGGAGGTGAACGTGGACCGCAGCGGGTTGGCACCGGGGACCTATACGACGACGATACACGTCTCATCCGATGCTGGCACGG
This sequence comes from uncultured Cytophagia bacterium, assembly GCA_964464205.1. Lineage (GTDB taxonomy): Bacteria > Zhuqueibacterota > Zhuqueibacteria > Oleimicrobiales > Geothermoviventaceae > Zestofontihabitans. Next base: position 441 of record CAYXFI010000394.1, on the reverse strand, counting down.
CCACGGTCCTTCTCCGGATGACCGTGCCGACCTCACCTTCCGCAGACCTGTGTGTGTGGCCGTCGCACCTGGACTTCGTCACGACCCTAACGCACATCAAACTCTATGTCGGCAACTGCGGCGGAGGCGGAACGGTAACCTGGAGTGCGAGCGACGACCGTGCATGGCTTTCGGTCAGCCCGGCAAACGGGACCACTTCTGGCACGGACACGCTGGATGTGGCTGTCAGCCGCAGCGGGCTAGGTCCTGGGGTCTACACGGGAACGATCACGATCACCTCCAACGCCGGCACGGCCACAGTGGCTGTCCGGATGCAGGTTCCGGGCGGTCCGAAGATCTGCACGAGCCCCAAGGCACTGGACTTTGGATTCCAGGAAGAAACTCTCACCTTCCAGATCCGCAACTGCGGACAGGTCAGTCCGCTCTCGTGGTGGGCAGAAG
>CAYXFI010000393.1:0-3878 GCA_964464205.1 uncultured Cytophagia bacterium | reverse complement strand
TCCACTACATCCCCCACCCCCGCCACGCGTTCACGGCGGGCCTGGAGTACAAGAGGGACATCGGCAACAACAAGTACATCGGGCGGCACACCGGGGTACAGATCGGCCCCTTTCTGCACGACGAGTGGAAAGTCCTGCCCAACCTGACGCTGGTGGTCGGAATGCGGTGGGACCAGTACCGCCTGCTGGGGGAGCACTTCAGGGAAAATCACTTGAGTCCGCGTGCGGGATTGAACTACCGGCCCTGGCCGGGTACAGCCCTGAGATTCAGTTACAGCAAGGGATTCCGCGCCGCATCGGTGACCGAACGCTTCCTGCGCTTGGACTTCGCCGGCCTGCACATCATCCCGAATCCGGGCTTGAAGAGCGAAGTGTCCGAGAACACGGAGGTAGGCGTCCGGCAACAGATTGGCGGCGCCTGGTACGTGGACGCGGCTCTCTTCCGCAGCGACTACTGGAACCTCATCGAAGCCGTACCGGATCCGTTCCTCACCGTCCAGTTCCAGAACGTGACCCGGGCAAGGATCGAGGGGGTCGAGCTGGACACCGAGGGTAGCTGGTGGAACGACCGGATCGGCTTGCGGGTGGGTCTCACCCTCATCCGGCACCGGGACCTGAAATACGACCGGCCCCTGGCGTACAGGCCGCGGCGAATCGCCGTCTTCTCACCGTGGTTCCGCTGGGGAATGCTCGAGATCAACGCCGACTACCGCTACTCCAGTCGCATCGAGCGTGTGCAGCTCTTCCCCCTCGACCCGCGAGTGCCGGTGAAAGTGCTGGACCTCCGAGTCATGCTCCATTTCGGCCGATTCACACTACAGTTTGCGGCGAACAACGCCCTCGCCTACTACTACACGTTCATCGAGCGCAACATGGGCGAGATCCGAAACTACTCGGTGACTCTCCTCGGCAGGATATGAGAAGACAAAATTGGACGAACGCACGGGTGCTCCTTGTCCGACCACGGATCTCCTCGAGCGCGCGGGGCAGCGGCATTCTCAATCCGCACCGTACCCCGGGGTCCGGCGGCTACGGAGGGGCGGGGCGAAAGGGATACTCCGCCGTAAGTGCGCTGCGTCGGCTTTCGCTGCCCTCCGCCTGCACGCTCGCGCTTCTATTGACCCTGACCCTTTCCAGCGGAAGAACTGCCGCGGGGGTGGACCGGCAGGTGCTCCAGTACAAGGTCTACTACCTGGGAATGCGGGTGGGGGAACTCGCGCTGTCCGCACGCGACTCCACGTCGCCGGAGGGCGAAGCCCTGAGAGTGGTCCACGTCCGGATGAAAACCCGTTCGGTCGCAGGGGCCCTGTTTCCCATTGAAAATGAATACCGAGTTGTTTACAATTCGCGCAGCAACAATCTGCGCCTGGTTCAGAAGCGGATCCAGCAGAAGAACCTGTCCGGCCGGTGGATACTCCGCTACGAAGGTCAACGGGTCACTCTGCAACGGCGCAGTAGCCCGGAGGAACACGAGACCTGGAGAGTGGAACCGCCCGTGCTTGACGTCATCTCGATTCTCGACCTGCTCACTCGGATCCGCTGTCGCGATTCCACCCTGACCGTCCAGGTGGACGAAGAGGGCGTCCCAATGCGGGCACAGTTGCGGGTCTTCCGGAGCGCAAAGGCGCGCTTCGCTTCGGCCGTTTTCCGGCCCGCAGGGGAATCCAACCGTAGCTGGAAGACCGACATCCTCACGAACCGCTTCTCGAAATCTGGCGCGGTGCTGAGGGTCGAATTCGGGGAGTCCGATCCCCATCTGCCAGTCTTGATCCAGTACAGTCTCGGGCCGTCGATGGCCACGGCCAAGCTCATCCGGGAGTAGTACGCCGACGAGACCACCACGAGCACCGTCCGCCCGCCATCACGGGCCCGCTAATCCGTGGGTAGGAGCCGGATGTTTCTCGCCACTCCCCTCGCGTACGCGGAGACCCACTACTGCCTCAGGGTCATCCCGAATATCCTGCGGAAGCCTGAGCCAGAGATCATTCTCGACGTTCCCCACCGGGTAGAACCGGGCCGGCCGATCCCGATCCTGCTCCTGGTGAAGGACGCCGATCGCTACCCAATCCGACTCCTCGAACTGGAAGTACTGGTCCAGGTGACGGGCCAGCCAGCCTTCCGTGAACGGTTCGACCTCAATGGCGCCGCGGTCGACCAGCCCTGGTACTGGCGGGTGGTAGAGGTTCAGGTACCTGAGGGGCAATCCGGTCTCGCTCACATCCTGCCGCGCGTTCGAGTCTTCGTCGGGGGGCGTGAGCGACATTTCGACGCCGACAACTACCGCAAGACGTCCCACGAGCCGTTTCTCTGTTACATTGCGTCCGCTCCCCTGCCGTATCCCGACGGCTGGTACGCGGGCGATCTCCACACCCACAGCCACCTGACGAGCGACCAGGTGGAGTTTGGCGTGCCCTGGGAACCGGGGGTAGCGCTCGCCCGGGCGATGGGACTGAGCTGGTACGGAATCGCCGACCATAGCTACGACCTGGACGATCATCTCGACGACGCCCTGCGCAACCACGAGGATCTGCCCAAATGGCACTTGTTGTGGCGGGAAGTGGACGCCCTCGAGTCCAGGCTGGATGATTTCGTGCTGCTGCCCGGTGAGGAGCTGTCCGTGGGGAACCGGTTCAGGCGAAACGTCCACATGCTCATCTTCGGGGAACGCCGATTCTTCGAAGGTCACGGCGACAGTGCCGAACGCTGGTTCCGCACCAAGCCCCAGTGGCGCATTCCCGAAGTGCTGGAACGGGTGTCGCCGGACGCACTGGTGGCGGCGGCTCACCCGGGCGCGCCGGTCCCGCCCCTGGAATGGCTGCTCCTCCGCCGGGGACGCTGGGGGGAAAGGGATCTGCAGCATCCGCGTTTGGACGGTATGCAATGCCTGAACGGGAGCTTCGACTCCGGCTTCGAGCGGGCACTGACGCTGTGGATCCGGCAGCTACTGCGCGGCAATCGACTCGCTCTCCTGGCCGGCAACGATGCCCACGGGAATTTCGGGCGTTTCCGGCAGATCGGTCTGCCATTCGTCACCATGCGCGAGAGCCGGGAGCAGCTATTCGGCAGGGCCAAAACGGTGGTGCACCTGCCCGATGGATTGAGTCGGACCCAACTGCTGGCGCACCTCCGCAACGGGCGAGCCGTGATCACAGATGGACCGTTCCTCGAAATCCGGGCCCTCTCCCGAGATGGTCACGAGGCTGGACCCGGGGAGGAGCTGGCGGACCGACCTGCACGCCTGTACTTGCGGGCGTTGTCGACCCAAGAATTCGGCTACGTACGGGAGATCAACATCTGGTTGGGCCGCATCGGACGGGAAGAACGTCGGCTCGAGAGAATCCGGCGCACCTCACTCGCCTACGAGTTCGAAACGGAAATCCCCTTCCCCGCCGGTGCAGGGCCGGGCTACGTGCGAGCCACCCTTTTCACGCGGGAGCGCGGCGACCACCACGCGCTGACGAATCCCGTGTGGTTCGGCTGAGCGGCACCATCTTCACAACGAGCACGAAGCGGGCTAGCCTACCGGCGCCCGCCGGGGCGATCGCCGACCATCGTCGCCTCTCGGGCGGGGTCATCTTTCGTGGGGAAAACCGGAACGCTTCGGAAGGGACGTCCAGTCCGGAAAGCAGGTGTACCGAGGAGTTTGAGCGATGAGAAGAGCAGTGGTCTTCGCCGTCTTGCTCTCCTCCCTCTCACTGGGGGTGAATGGTCAATCACGAATCGATTCCCTGAAAACCCTGCTCCAGCACACGATGGGCGATTCCGTCAGGCTAGCAGTACTACTCGAGCTGACCAATGAAATGCTCAACTCGCAGAACACGACTACCCTCGAGTATCTCAGGAAGGCGGAGACCATTGCCCTCAAGCTCTCCAACCCC
>CAYXFI010000392.1:0-3880 GCA_964464205.1 uncultured Cytophagia bacterium | reverse complement strand
CCGGTCATTCAGGTCGTGCGCACCGAGGACCGAGGGCGGTGGGTACGGGTGCGCGTGTTCACGAGTGACCGCCTTCCGTACCGGGTAGAGCAGAGGCTCCATCCCACCGAACTCGTGGTCACTTTGTACGGAGCGAGGGCGGAGACCGATTGGATCCGGCACGACTACCCCAATCCCCTCATCCGCGACATCCGCTGGAAGCAGAAGAATCGGGATGTGTACGAACTCCGCGTTCTGCTGGCGAGCAAAGCACACTGGGGCTACGACGCGGGCTACGATGGGAACCATTTCGTGTTGGACATCAAGAAACCGCCGCCGGTCAGGAAACGGGGTTCTCCCCTCAAGGGACTGTCGATCCTGCTGGACCCGGGGCACTTCGAGGGATTGGGCGCGGTTGGACCCGATGGCTACGCGGAGAAGGATGCCAACTTGGAGCTCACGCTTGTGGTGAAGCACGCGCTCGAGCGAAAGGGCGCCCGGGTGTTTCTGACGCGGGACGACCGACGACCGGCAAGCCTGAGGGCCCGGCCGATTCTGGCGGACGTCCTGAAGCCGGATTTTCTGCTCAGCCTGCACCACAACGCCTTGCCCGACGGGGTGAATCCCTTCAAGAACCACGGGATCAGCGTGTACTACTACCACCCCCAGAGCTACGACCTGGCGGCCAAACTCCACGAGGCCCTGCTGGAGGCCCTGGGATTTCGGAATTTCGGGCTGTACTACGACAACCTGGCCCTGTGTCGGCCGACGCAAATGCCCGCAGTGCTGATGGAACCTGCGTTCATGATGTACCAACCCGAGGAGATGCAGATTCACACGGACAAGTACCGCAAGAAGGTGGCCGGAGCGATTGTGACGGCGCTTGAGCGGTTCCTCCGGGAGGCCGTGCAGTGAAGATCGAAGGTTGTGGGAAGAAACCGGACTCGGCGGCGCACGTGCCGAAATTTCGATACTGTCCGCTCTGCGGTTCCCGGCTCGTGGTGGAAGAGCGGGACGGACGGCGGAGGCCGGTATGCCACGCGTGCGGATACATTCACTACCTGAACCCGGCGCCCGCGGTGGCTGTGGTGGCGCGCAAGAACGATCGGGTCCTTCTGGTGCGGCGTAAGTACGAACCGCGCAAAGGTTACTGGAGTCTTCCGGCTGGATTCGTGGAGTGGGACGAGGACATCCGCGAAGCTGCCGTCCGGGAGGTGAAGGAGGAGACCAACTGCGACGTGGAAGTGGGCGAGGTGATGGGCGCCTTTTCCGCCTTCGATGACGAGAGAACCCACGTGGTCCTGATCGTCTTCGAGGGTAAGCTGCTGAGCGACGATCTGAAGGCAGGCGACGACGCTTCGGAAGTCCGCTTCTTCCCCCTGGACGAGCTACCGCAGGATATTGCCTTCCGGGTCCATCGCCAGATCCTCGAAAGCCTGCGGGACGAGCGATCGTCTCCGAAACGGTGAGGACTTTGAGTCGCACAAAGGGTCGTCGCCGGTTGGAAGGGAGCTCGAACCCCGTTGCACCAGCCGCTCGTGGGGGACCCGCCGCGCGGTGAGCGGTTGGTTCACGACTTCCCTTGTGCAGTGACCTGTGTGTGCCAAGCCAGTCCGGAGGCGGACCGCGGGGGATCACCGGGACCCCGATTCTCGTGCGAGCGTGAGCCAATGCTTTTCGCACGAGCGACGGGTTTGATGTTCGGCGGCGGAAAGCGGTGCGATATGACTGGGGTGCTTTCGCGGCACCAAAGCGAATCCTGGGTATTTCCGGCTTGAGGGATCTTTCACAGCGTCCCTGGGGGCGGTAGTCGCGTGGGCTTCGTGTTCGGCGGTTCATCCTTTCGTTGTTCACAAGCTTGCGTATGGGAGGCGACGTTGCAGGTGCTGGATCTTCACCCGTGGGACGTGGACTACCATCAAGCAGTGTCGATTCAAAATGAACTGCGCGGACGGGTGCAGCTGCAGGGAGAACCTGGCACCATCCGACGCGTGGCTGGAGCTGACGTGAGCTTTTCGAAGGCTACCAACCGGGTGTACGCAGCCGTGGTTCTGTACGACCTGGAGAGGAAAGAGGCCGTGGAAGTAGCAACGGCCTCGGGCCGGAGCACGTTTCCCTACATCCCCGGCCTGTTGAGTTTCCGGGAGGCGCCGATCCTGTTGCGCGCGTTTCAGAACCTGCGCACGGAGCCGGATGTGGTGATCCTGGACGGGCAAGGGATTGCTCACCCGCGCCGCTTTGGCCTTGCTTCTCATATTGGCTTGCTCCTGGACTTGCCGTCCATCGGGTGCGCCAAGACGAAGCTGGTGGGCGAGTACCAGGAGCCCGAACCCGAACGAGGTAGCGCCTCACCACTGCTGCACGATGGGGAGGAGATCGGCCTGGTGTTGCGCACCAAGAAGGGGGTGAAGCCGGTGTTTGTGTCCGTTGGCCACAAGATCAGCTTGAAGCGCGCGGCTGACGTCGTACTCGCCTGCTGCACTCACTTTCGCCTTCCCGAACCGACTCGGCTCGCCCATTTGCTCACCAATCGACTGCGGACGCAGCAGGAGAAAAGCTGAGGGACGTCGATTCCGTCTATCCGATTGGGACGGCGGAGAGACAGGAGGACCTTTTGCGGCGATGCTTCGGGGGCGGGACAAGACCTGCAGTCGGATGATCCCGATACGCACAGGTACGCGGCGAATGAGCGGACGTGCCCGTGAGGTTCGGGGCCTCCGGGCCAGAGTTCCCGCTGTTGCTTCGCAAAGGAACGGACGCTTCTGCATCGCTGGTCTGAAGGGAGGAGGCAATGGGAGCAGTGCCCATGAGCGAACGTAGTCGCACAGCGCTGGTCTACGACGACATCTACCTGACGCACAGTACTGGGCCCTGGCACCCGGAGTCGCCCGAGCGGCTGCGGGCCATCGTCCGTGCGCTGCGGGAGAGTTCCACGTGGTCGCAGTTGCACCTCCTCCGCCCGAGGCGCGCCGAGCTACGTTGGCTGGAGGAGGTGCACAGCCGCGGCTACGTGGAGCAGGTCAGGCGGACGAGCGAAAGCGGCGGTGGGGCCCTCGACGGCGATACGCCGGTGTCGGAGCGATCCTTCGAGGTTGCTCTGTACGCAGTGGGCGGAGTACTCGAGGCTGTGGATGCGGTGTGCACGGGCCGTGTGCAGAACGCCTTCTGCGCCGTGCGTCCGCCCGGACACCACGCCCTCCCTGACCGCGGGATGGGGTTCTGCCTGTTCAACAATGTGGCGATCGGCGCTCGCTACGCCCAGAGGGCCCACGGGCTGGAGCGGATTCTCATCGTGGACTGGGACGTGCACCACGGAAACGGGACGCAGGCGGTGTTCTACGAGGACCCGACGGTATTCTACTTCAGTCTGCACCAGTATCCTCACTACCCGGGCACGGGCTTGCGCACGGAAACGGGGAGTGGTGCAGGGGAAGGGACTACCCTCAATTTGCCCCTCTCCCCCGGCGCGGGGGACGAGGAATACGAGCGTTTGTTTTTGGAGGAACTGGTCCCGCGCGCCAGGGAATTTGGACCGCAACTGGTATTCATTTCGGCCGGCTTCGATGTGCAGCAGGGAGATCCCCTGGGCGGGATGAGGATCACGGAAACAGGGTTCCGGCGTCTCACGCAAATTGTGGACGAAATTGCCCGTTCGAGTGGTGCGCAGGGGCGTGTGATTTCCGTTCTGGAGGGAGGATACGCGCTGGAGGCTTTGGGCAGAAGCGTCACAGCGCACGTGCGCGCCCTCATCGACTGCACCAGGGGGGAACCGAAATCCTCCGAGGCGCATTGAGCAAGAGGGCCATGGTTGGAGGGTGTTCGGCCAGTGATCGGGTGTCCGAGTGTGGGCCGCGGTGACGGAGTGCCCGGGATGGGATGGGAGCAACTACGTTGCTGCGTT
>CAYXFI010000391.1:0-3883 GCA_964464205.1 uncultured Cytophagia bacterium | reverse complement strand
CCCGACGGTCCTCCCTCAAGTGCTGTGCTACCTGATCTACGAGCGGCGCACCCCGAAGTTCCGAGCTCCGGCGCTGAGCGAGCGTCAGCGCAGCAACAGAAGCTTGCGGCTCAGCGTGACGCTTTCGGACGCGAAACGGATGACGTAGATTCCGGAAGGAGCTGGCCGCCCGTCCTCAAACCGGCCGTCCCACACCAGTTTGTGACCGCCGGGCGAGAAAAGTCCGAGCCGAAGCGTCCTCAGCTTGCGACCCAGCACGTCGAATACCGCTAGCTCAGCCCGGACGGCCCGGGGTACCTCCAGCACCAACTGCGTCGACTGATTGAACGGATTCGGGAATGGAGAGGAAAGCGCGAACTGGGCCGGTTGGGTTTGCGTGGCCGGCACCGCCACGGCGGTCCACAGACGCCGGCGTGTGTAGATCCGCGTCTGCGGTCCAGGGATCTCCAGCCCCGCCAGAATTCCGCCGGACACGCTCACCGAATCGTCCGTCGTGAATTCGTACCACGTTCCGTCTTCGGGAAACGGCACGTCCACTGTCTGGACCGATCGGCTGAAGTTGGCCACCACAACCACGCATTCGCCGTCGTAGCAGCGACGGTAGACCACCGTCCGTTTGGCGCTGTAGATCCGATCGACCGAGATGGAACCCCTGCGCAGGGCGGGCAACGACCGGCGGAGGTCCAGGAGGCTCCGGTAGTATTGAAACACTCCTCGCCAGGGCTCCCGCTCCAGCTTCGTCCAATCCAAGGGGTTTCGCCCCACGACCTTGGGCAGATCCTCGCCGTACTCCTGGCCGTGATACAGCATCGGCACGCCTGCCGCAGTGAGCAGTACGGCGCCGGTCATCTTCTCGTACGCCACCGCCGTGCCGTAGTCGGTGCCCACGTAGGTGACGCACTCGTAGATCGTGCGCTGCTCGTCGTGACTCACCGTGTAGTTGATCACGTGGGTGGGGTCCCGAAAACCATCGGCGGCGTAGTCCACCGCGCGGCGCGTGCCCTGCCCGTCGAAAGCGCGAAGGTTGGTCTTCATCACGTCGTGAAAAGTGTCGTGCCACTCGGCATCCACCGGCGTGTTCAAGACGAGCCAGGGGTCCTGAGGCAAGTGCTCGGCGATCTGGTAAGCCAGCGGATCCGCCTGTTCCACACTGCCGGTGAAAGAGCGGATCCCCTCGACCGGGATGAACCTGGTCGCGTCGAAGCGGAAACCGTCGACGTGGTACTCCTGCAGCCAGAACTTGACCACGTCGCGAAAGAGCTGCTGCGTGGCCGGCTTGGTGTGGTCGAAGTCCGGGAAGCCCCAGGGATTGCTCGCCGAGTGGAAGTAGGGGCTGGCGTCGAGGTCATCCCGGTACGGTAGCACCAGGGGAGAGCTCCAGTCGACGTGGTTGAATACCATGTCCACGAACACAGCGATTCCTCGCTGGTGCGCCTCGTCGACCAGCCGTTTCAGATCGGTTGGGGTCCCGTAAGCCGCCTCAGGGGCGAAGTAGAAAGCGGGATTGTATCCCCAGCTTTCGCCGCCGGGAAACTCGTAGCAGGGCATCAGCTCAATGGCGTTGATCCCGAGATCGGCCAGGTAGTCCAGCTTCCGTCGGACTCCCTCGAACGTACCAGCAAAGTCGCCCACGTGCAGTTCGTAGATCACGTAGTCGTACCAGCTCGGGCGCCGAAACCCCTGGTCGTGCCACACGTACGGTTCAGCCCCGACGCGCAGCACAGCTCGCGCGTTTTCGGGCCGCCAATCCTGCCTGCCCCGGTAAGTCCAGTCCACCTGGCGCGCGTACGGGTCGGCGATTCGCAATTGACCATCGATCACGAACTGGTAACGGTAGACTCCCGCCCCAAGCGACTTCACGAGCCACCAGAGGCCGTCGCTGGAGCGATTGAGTACGTCAGCGGTGAAATCCCAGCCATTGAAATCGCCCACCACCGACACGAATCTCGCCAGCGGCGCGTACAGCGCGAACGTCACCGTTCCATCGCCGTTGTCCGTGGCGCCCGGCTCCGTGCCGGGAGGTGGGTCAGCAATTTCGAATTCCGGCAGCGTCCAGACGTCGACGTACGCGAACGCGACCAGACGGTCCGCGGCCGTGGCTTTGGCCACCAGTCGGTGCTGCCCGGGTCTCTCCGCGGATGTATCCCATTCCCACTGGAGGCGCTGGTCCTGGGCAATCGCCCGCATCGTGCCATCGATCCAGAGCTCGACGGTCTCGTTTCCCGCGGCTTCCACTTCCACGAGCACCGTCCCCGTCACGACCGAATCCTGCTGCGGGGCGACGAACCGCACGTCGAGATCTCCCGAACGAGGCCTAGGCAGAATGGGAATGTGGTAATCCTGACCGAAATTGTTGTCCCAGGTGTCGTCGGCCCAGTGGAACACGAAGTCCACCGTCTGGACAAGCTGCGACCCGCTGGTGAAAGGACCCACGGCCACCGAACAAACTCCGGCCGGACTTGGCCCCCAGAGCGGAGTTTCGACTGCCACCTCATCAGTCCAGAGAAAAGTGCCGGGCGGCCAATAGAGCCTCACCGGCGTGTACCATTCGTGTCCGGTTGCGTTCACCCCCCAGTGTAGGCAACCGCCCTGATTGCATTCGCTCACCCGAATCCAGATGGTGTCGTTCACAGTGGGCTGCACCGGACGCCAGCTCACACGGGTGAGCACGGTGATGTGGTAGTCATTGCCGTTGTTGTTGTCCCACGTGTCGTCGTTCCAGTGGATCACGAAATCGATGGACGACACCGGCTGGCTGGGGTCAGTGAACGGCCCCAATGTGATCGAACACACGCCAGCGGCATCCGGCCCCTGCAGGGGGGACTCCACGGCGGCGCCGTCGCCCCACCGGAAAGTGCCGGGTGGCCAGTACGCTTGAATGGGCTCCTTCCAGCCGTTCACCCCCCAGTGGAGGTAGCCGCCCTTGGTGCAGCCCGCGACCTGAATCGTCACCGTCGAGTACGGCGATGGGGACGGTGGGTCCCAGCTCACCTGAGCCCGGGCAGAGCCGAAATGCAAGATCAGAGCGCCGAGCAGCCACAGAAAAACGCCACGACTGGCCGACCAGCGGCCGATCCCGCGACGGACGAGTGAGCCCCAAAAGCCCGTTGCGTACGCTCCCACCGTCGTCGAGCCCGTTCCACACCAGTGCCGGGGTGAGCGACCGCCCTTTCCGCAGCCCACACGGTCCGCCGCGTGAAAGCGGCGATTCCACCTCGCACTCGCAGGCGAAAAGCAATTCATTCCAGTCGATCCTCACGCTTCGGGGCGAGCACTGCCGTGCGCGCAGGTTTTTTCGCGGCGAACGAGAGAAACTACGCGACCCCTACGCATGGGCAATCTTCCTGCAAGGGGCACTTCTCGCACCTTGGTTTGCGCGCCAAACAGATTGTCCTCCCCAACCGCAGTAGGTTGATGTGAAAGGAGTACCCTTTGCCCTCAGGCACCAGGGGTTCCATCATCCAGAACGTCTTCTCAGCGCTGGCCTTCGGGGGGACGAAACCCAGCCTGCGGACGATCCGGTGCACGTGCGTGTCCACCGGGAAGACGTCCTTGCCGCAGGCGAACATCAGGACCACGGCCAGGGTTTTGACGCCGATACCCTTCAGATGACCGAGCCACTCCATGGCCTCGCGCACGTCCATTTCGCAGAGTCGGCTGAGATCGAACCCCCCATTGTGGTCGCGGATCCAGCGCAGAACGTCCCGAATCCGAACGCTCTTCTGATTCGAAAGACCGGCGCTCCGGATTGCCGCGGCAATCTCCGCCGGCTCCGCGTCCGCCAGTTCCTCCCAGGCGGAAAAGCGCGCGCGGAGTTGCTCGTAGGCCCGATCCCGATTGCGGTCGTTGGTACTTTGCGAGAGGATCGTGCGCACCAGGGCCG
>CAYXFI010000390.1:0-3890 GCA_964464205.1 uncultured Cytophagia bacterium | reverse complement strand
AGGCACACGGAGACGGTGTCGAAGTGTCGGGCGTAGTCCTCGGGCCTCAGCCCCGTGGCAGCGCAGGCGTTCCACAGTCTCGCCCCGTCCAAATGCATCAGGAGATTGTGGCGCTCGGCTACCTGTCGGATGCGCACCACCTCCTCCAGCGGGAAGACGGTGCCCCCTGCCTGGTTGTGCGTATTCTCGACGACCAACACTCGGGTGCGCGGAAAGTGTTCGTTCTCCGGGCGAATGGCCTCTTCCACTTGCTCCGCGGTGATCACGCTTCGAGTGCCGATCAGCCGGCGCACCTGCACGCCCGAGTTGAAAGCGAGGCCTCCGCCCCCGAAGTTGTAGCAGTGCCAGCCTGCCTCGGCGATCAACTCGTCCCCCGGCTGGGTGAGGGCTTTGAGGGCCACCTGGTTCCCCATCATGCCGCTGGCCACAAATAGGGCAGCCTCCTTGCCGAGTATCTCCGCCACCATCTCCTGAAGCCGGTTCACGGTCGGGTCTTCGCCGAAGACGTCGTCGCCAACCTCCGCGCTCGCAATGGCTCGGCGCATGCCTTCGGTAGGTTTGGTCACCGTGTCACTGCGCAAATCGACGACCTGCGTGGCCAATTGCCTCCCGTCTCCGTCGCTAGTTCACTTTGGGCGCAAGCTACGGTGCTCCCGGCTCTTTTTGATTGCAAAACCGGCGGAAACGGGCCCGGGCGCCGGGCGGCGCGGGATCGACCGTCTTCGCCCGTTTCCCCTTGAAATTGTGGCGGCCATTGCTAAATTGCCGAACGTAGCGAACTCTGCCTCAGTGATGGCAAGGATCATTAGTGGAAAGGCGGGAGAAGATCCGTGAGGCTGGTGGAAGTGTACAATGCGCACAGCGAGGGGGAGGCCCGGCTCGTTTGGGGGTTGCTGGAGAGCCACGGCATCCGCTGTACGCTCGCCGGCGAGGCCGTGAGCCGGGGGCCAAACGGCGATGAGGAGGCAAGTCCGGGCGATCATATTCAACTACTGGTGCCCGCCAACGAAGTGGAGAAGGCTCAAAAGGTGCTGGAACTGTTACGCGAGTAGCGGAGACGCGTCTACAGTCCGAACGCACCTCTCGGAGAAGAATGCTCGACAGATTCCGTTACTTTCGACCGCAGGCGATTGGCGTACTTGGTGCTCTGGTGTTCATGGTCGTGGCCCTTTCGCTGGCCACGCCGTACTTTCGGACCACCGAGAATCTTTTCAGCGTCTTTCGCAACTTTTCCTTCGTCGCCATCCTCGCCATCGGTGAAACGCTCGTCATCATCACGGCCGGGATCGACCTTTCGGTGGGATCCATTCTGGGGCTGTCGGGGTGCCTGGCTGCTCTGGCGATGCAGGCCGGCTGGCACGATGTCGCCGCGGTGACGGCGGGGCTGGCGGCCGGCACGTTTCTGGGTCTCGTGAACGGACTGCTGGTCACCACCATCAACCTGCCGCCTTTCATCGTCACTCTGGGGATGTTGAGCATCGCCCGCGGCCTGGCCTACGTGGTGACTCGCGGTTGGCCAATTTCCGGCTTTTCGGAAGAATTCATGTGGCTGGGGCAGGGCACTGTGTGGGTCGTTCCCGTTCCGGTCATCATCATGCTCATATTTGCAGCGCTGACGGCGTTGCTTCTCAGCCACACGGTGTGGGGTCGACAGCTCTACGCCATCGGCGGCAATGAAGAGGCTGCCAGGCTTTCCGGCGTGCACGTCTCTCGCGTGAAAGTGATTGCCTACGTGCTGTCCGGTTTCTCGGCGGCTCTCACCGGCATCCTGCTGATGGCCCGCCTCGGAGTGTCCCAGTCGGTGGCGGGACAGGGCTACGAACTGGATGCGATCGCCGCTTCGGTGATCGGCGGCACCAGCCTGATGGGCGGCGAGGGTACCGTGTCGGGCGTTGTGATCGGGGCCGCCGTGATGGGGGTGCTCCGGAATGGGTTGGTTCTGCTGGGAGTGTCGGCATTCTGGCAGCAAGTGGCTTTGGGTGCGGTGATCATCCTGGCCGTGGCCGTGGACAAATTCCGGGAATGACGGATCTTCGGTCTCAAAGGAGGGTGCGGAGTATGCGAAAGCTCGGTGTCCTGATGCTGGCGGTCTTCGCGGGGGCTGTTGTCTTCAGCGGGTGCGGCAAAGGGGAGAAGCAACTCCACTTCGTGCTCGTGCCGAAGTCCCTCGGCAACCCGTACTGGTTCGCCGCCGAGAAGGGGATGCGGAAGGCGGCGGAGGAGCTGGGGGTTCGGGCGGAATTCTTGGGTCCGGTGCGTGCGGACGTTGCCGAGCAGGTGAGCCTGATCGAATCCCTCATCGCCAAGCGCGTGGACGGGATCGCCGTGTCGCCAAATGATCCCGACGGGCTTCGCGAAGTGATCGATCGGGCCATCGACGCTGGGATTCCCGTGATCACTTTCGACTCCGACGCACCCAACAGCAAGCGCATCTGCTACGTGGGCACGAACAACTACCTGGCCGGCCGCGAGGCGGGCAAGATGATGCTCAAGTTCCTGGGGACGAAGGGGAAGTACGCCATCATCACCGGTGGACTCGGCGCTCTGAATTTGAACGAGCGAATCCGGGGTTTCCGCGATGTGCTGCGCGAGGCCGGGGCTCAGCTGGAAGAGGTGGCCATCGAAGCCTGCGACGACGACACCGACATCGCCCTGCAGAAGATGGAAAGCGTGACCCGCTCGAGGCCGGACTTGAACGCCTGGTTTGTGACCGGATGCTGGGCCGTGGTGGCTCCGAAGAAGACTTTCCTGGCCGCCCTGGCGAATCGGAAGGATATCATCGTGATCGGCTTCGACACGTTGAAAGAGTCTCTGCTGCTGGTCAAAGAAGGGGCGGTGCAAGCGCTCATCGGCCAACGGCCGTACGACATGGGGTACAAGAGCATCTACGTGCTCTACGACATCGTGGCCAACAAGAAAATGCCCGAGCAGGAAATCATCGACACGGGCGTCGATATTGTGACCAAGGAGAATGTGGACGAGTTCTTGGCCAAGCTGGAAGCGCAGGGCGAGTGACGGCGTGTGAAACGTGGGCAGGACGACGTCGGTGCGCCGCGGTGGGAAAGGCGACTGCCACCCCCGGACGCGCGCGTGTCGTTGCAATGGGCCAATCGATGCCCCCGGGGGAAGGATCCGTTTTTCTGGCTGTCGCTGGTTCCGCTCGCGGCGGTGCTGGTGGCACTGGGCTACGGTCTGGTCAGGTTTGATGTGCCGAGAACGGTGGGATTGCTCCTGCTAGCGATCGCCGGCGTCTCGGTGATCCAGTTCCTGCAACGCTGGGGGACCCACTACGAGAACTGTTTCGTGACCGAAGCCGGTCTGGCACGTGTGTTTCCGCAAGTGGAAGTTCCGGGGGTGCTGCGGCTGTTCCCGCTTCTTCAAGCTCTCTTCCCGCGACCACGTTTCCTGGCCTGGACTCGCGTGAAAGAGGTGCGCCGAACGGCCCGACGCCTCGCGTTCACACTGGCGGACGGTCGCGAGCTCGCCATGGAGCTACGACCCCTCCGACTGATCCGCGGTTCGGCAGTGATGGACGTGGAAGTCGCGAGAGGGGCTGGGCGGGTCGTCCCACTGGCGGCGGCGCTGGACGTGATTGAGCGCGAGGTTCGTCGAGCGCACCGACGAGCGGCCAACAAGGGGGAGAGATCCGAAGGCGCGTGAGGGATTTGCGCGAGAGACGCACGACAAGCGGGATCTCTTTCGTTGGGCCCCTCGAACCGCTTGCGCGAGCTGCGTGGCCGCAGAACGATCTGGGGAAGCCTTCAGAGCCGAAGCGACGTTTGCGCGGCCCGGGCGTACGCTGGAGCTTTGTGGTTCGAGTTGCACTTCGACTTCGAAATCGTACGTGCCCTTGGTTCGCCTCCTCTTGCGGCAAGAGGTCAGGGACTCCA
>CAYXFI010000389.1:0-3909 GCA_964464205.1 uncultured Cytophagia bacterium | reverse complement strand
ATGGGACCCGGGCTGGCGCGGGCTCTGGCGGCCAAGTGTAAAGGGCGGTGAACGTTTGTGCGAAGCTCGGCGCTGGGCGTGGTCACAAGTCAGCGGCTGCCTGAGGTGGCGAGCCCCGGATTCGTCTACACTAACGCGAAGGTGGTCCACTGTGCGGCAGCGAGTGTGGAGGGTTTCTGGGTGGCCGTCGTCTCATTGTGCTGACTCGCGCCCGCGGCTGCCGTGTGGAGCCCGGTGGAATCCAGCAGTCTGAGCCGGAAGCGAGAACGGCAAACTGCACGCAAGATTGCACTCGGCGTGTCGGTGAGCTCTGCGTGAGGATCATTTCGGGGGCGTTCTGCCCGCAAACGGCGTGCGGACATTTGGAGCTTTGCGGATAGAGCCTTCTCTGGACAAAAGACGCGTGAGGTGAGACAATGCGGCGCAGAGAATTCTTGCGAACCACACTTGCCGGGGCCGTAGGGGCTTCGGCTGGTCTGCCCCTTGGTGGTTCC
This sequence comes from uncultured Cytophagia bacterium, assembly GCA_964464205.1. GTDB lineage: Bacteria > Zhuqueibacterota > Zhuqueibacteria > Oleimicrobiales > Geothermoviventaceae > Zestofontihabitans. Next base: position 3,415 of record CAYXFI010000389.1, on the reverse strand, counting down.
CGCCGAGCACGAGCTTCCACGGGCGGCGGCTCACCGAACGCTCCCAACATCGTGATCTTCGTAGGCGACGACGTCGGCTGGAACGATGTGGGGTACCACGGTTCGGAGATCCAGACGCCGAACATCGACCGGATCGCACGCGAAGGAGTGGAACTGGACCAGTTCTACGCCTGGCCCACGTGCAGTCCCACACGAGCTTCTCTGCTCACTGGACGGCCGCCGAGCCGGTTTGGGATTCTCGGCCCCATCGGTGGTCGAAGCAAACTCGCGTTGCCACGCGACACCCTGACCCTTCCCGGATTCCTTGCCGACAGCGGCTACCGGACGGCCATCGTTGGCAAATGGCACCTGGGGCTCCGGCCGGAAGTGGGGCCGCTGAAGTACGGCTTCCAGTTCAGCTACGGGTATTTCCACGGCCAGATCGATCAGTACACGCACCGGTACAAGAACGGGGATCGCACCTGGCACCGGAACGACCAGTACCTGGATGAGGAAGGGCATGCCACGGATCTCATCGCCCGGGAGGCAGTTCGCTACATCCGGGAGTACCGCGACCGCACGAAGCCTTTCCTCCTGTACGTGGCCTTCAGCGTGCCGCACTACCCGCTTCAGGAAGAAGAGCGCTGGATTGCGCCGTACCGGGACCGAATCGCCGACCCGTCGCGGCGGCTCTTTGCAGCCTCGATGACCCACATGGATGACGCCATCGGTCGGATTCTGGCAGCCCTTCGAAGCGAGGGGTTGGAGCAGTCAACGCTGGTGATGTTCGTCAGCGACAATGGTGCTCAACAAGAGTGGACGCCGCACGGCGAGTACGGGAACCGGCACGGGCCTTACCCGAGGCTCGGGGACAATCGGCCCCTCCGCGGCTGGAAAGGTGAGCTCTACGAAGGCGGTATACGGGTTCCGGCTGCCGTGTGGTGGCCTGGCGTCCTCGAGAGCGCGAAGGTGAGGGAGCCGATCTCGGCGATGGACATTTTCCCCACGCTGGCGGGCTTTGTACCCGGGCGGCTGGAAGGGCCGATGCGAGTCGAGGGAATTGATGTGTGGTCCCTCCTGACTGGTGGACGGTACTACTCGCTTCAACGGGTTTTGTACTGGCGCACGCGGCGCGCGCTTGCGGTTCGCGTCGGCGACTGGAAACTGATTCACCACGCTCCGTCCCTGGATCAAAAGGGACCGGACGAGCTGTTCGATCTGGCCGAAGATCCGCGTGAGGAACGAGACCTGGCTTCGGCAACGCCCAATAAGCTGCGCGAGCTGCGGGAGGTCCTGGCCGAAATGCTGTCGCTGGACCCACCGGGCGGGACGCACCGAGGTTGATGATTCCGGCGATGGGTCAGGCGTGAAGCCAGGGGATGCGATTTCCGTCCCACGGGAAGCAGTTGAAGGGGGCAACGCTGGCTGCGGCGTACTCGCTGCTGAGTGAAGCCTCGCGTTCGGGTACGCGCTCGAAGGACCCCGTTGATGAGATGACGCGCCGAGACGGATGCATTGTCGAATCCGCCGGCTCCGTGCAGCTGAGATTGACCGTATCGCGAGAGGAAGGAAACGAGCCAGTGCACTTTCTCACTTGGGGAGAGAGGGATGAACCGCAGGGAGAGAAGCTGGTGGTATCTGTTCGAACTGTTCGTTGTGTTCTTGGGTGTGACCTTGGCCTTCATGCTGGACCGGTGGCCGGAGAACCATCGCCTGCGCAGCCAGGAACGGGAATACCTCGAGGGCCTGCACAGAGACGTGGTAGCGGACAGCTCAAATCTCGCCGGGTTGCTCGACTTCTACCGCAAGGAAGCTGTCCGATCTGGAGAGAATTCAGGACTGGCTTGCCGCGAAGTCGAATCTGGATAGTGTGGAAATGCTTGTCTCGACCACGCTGTTCAGCCAGTTGTTTTTCAAGCCGAGCAACACCACGTGGGAGTCGATGAAGGCCGGAGGCGACCCGAAGTTGATTCGAGACGTTCGCCTCCGCGTGGCGCTGACGCGACTGGACAAACGCTACTACGGTCTGGCTATCCACGAAGGTGTCATCGAGCGGTTCCTGTGCCAAACCCTTCTGCCTTTTGCGCTGGACCGATATGGATCTCCGGCACATGCGTTTCTTTCGGCGCAGCAGCCTGTTGGAACCCAGGTTCGCCAATCTGGTACGGGCCTACGAGATGATCATTCGCGACTACCACAGCTCCCTCGAACGTGCTCTTGACTACTGCCTCGAGGTCAGGTCGATGATACGGAGCCAGTTGGAGTAGCGGGGAAAAGCTGCGGCACTGGATTGGGCCGCGTCCAGTTAAGCAGCTACCGAAGGGCGGCCCGTCTTCGACGGGGGATCCTACCCTGTCTGGTTTACGAACCGTGTCGGCGTGCGTCCACACAGTTCGGGGTAATCCACCCGATGCTTCCGGAGAGTTTGCGAGGAGTTCGTCGGGCGGGCAGTCTGAACCCGCCTGCCGGTTTTCCTCCAGTCGTCGGCGGCTGGTACGCTTCCGCCGTGATCGGTGACGTTCGCGTTCGGATTTCCGAAACCTGGAGGTTCGTCTCTTGACAGGCGGGAGGTAGTTGTGTACATTTTGTTGCAAGTCTGGGGGAAGGTCGACGCGACTCCGGCTCCGACCCATCGACGGATGCGAACTTCTGCTCCAGTGCCGCAGGAATACCACGCCTATCTCACCGCAGACCGGTCCTAGCTCGCTGGCCGGGGTTCGCGCAAGTCATTCGCTGCTCCAATCGCCGGTCGTGTTTTCAGGGTCTGCAAGCTGGTGCGGATTCCGCGCTTCCCCTGCCGCCAGGGGTAAGGACAGAGTCCCAGGTGGGCGTAGGAGGTGCGGGCGGCGGCGCGCTGAGACCTTCGGTTCTGCGCTGTTTGCTTCTTCGCTTTCTGGCGGGGATGCGATCGTCTCCGCCGGCGTGCCGGATCTGTTCTTTCGGGGGGTGTGCGCCGCGCCGGCCACCAAGCCGGCTGGATGCACGAGCCGGGCCAGTTCCGTTGGCCGTGCAAGTGTCCAAAGACGCCCGGAGCCACTCGTGGCCCGTCGTTCTCTGCGGGGAGATTTGGTTGCGGGTAAGGCAGGTTGTCTGCGTGTCTGTTGCCCGCTCTGCCGGGCTCCAAACGCGATGGGAGGTGTGTATGAGCGAAAAGAAGCGCGTACTCATCGTCGATGACGAACCCGATTCGGTGGAATACGTGAAGACCATCCTGTCGGAGCTGGGAGACCTGGAAATTCTGACCGCTGGGGACGGGGAAACCGGGTTGAAAGTTGCCCGGGAAACTCTCCCGGACTTGGTGATCCTGGACGTGATGATGCCGAAAAAGGACGGTTTTGACGTGTTCTACGACCTGCGCCGTGACGAGAAGACGCGGGACATCCCGGTGGTCATGCTGACCGGGGTGTCAGAAAAAACGGGGATGCGATTCTCCGCA
>CAYXFI010000388.1:0-3911 GCA_964464205.1 uncultured Cytophagia bacterium | reverse complement strand
CTGCGTGCTCTGCGGCCCTGCGGTTTGTTCCAAGTCCGCGAGGACGCTCCAACCCGAAATCTTCCGCAGATATCAGGCTCAGATCGGCCGATCTGACGTAGTAGGCATAGGAGGGAACATGCAGTTTCGCTGGCGGGCTAAGGTGCAGGTAGAGGCTCGGTCTTCTTTCTTCACCCTGGGTCCGGGCCGGACATTGCCCCTTCTCGATCGCAGCCTCTTGGTAGACCATGATGGTCGGCCGGTGGTCCCAGCCTCGTCCCTGCGGGGCAGATGCCGGGCCCACCTCGAACGTCTGTTGAAGGCTTGGGGGTATCCGGTTTGTTCCCCGCCCGCGCCGGAGCGGACCTGCCCGCACAATCCCGAGGTGTGGAGCCAGCTCCCCCAGGGTGAAAACTTCTGCCTGGCGTGTCGGGTGTTCGGGAGCCCGTGGCGCGAATCGGCGGTGTACTTCACCGATCTAACGTTGGTGGACGGCGTCGCAGGCGTCCCCGATCGCTCGCTCGTGGACGAGCGCGTGGGTGTTGCCATCGATCGGCGCCTGGGAGCGGCGGAGGAGAGGCGTCTCTTCTTTTCGGAAACCACCGCACCGGGCTTGCGCCTGCGGTTCGTGGGCGAGCTGGAGGCGCTGTTGGGCGAGGTGGAAATGGCGTGGCTTCTGGCTGCCCTGCGGTGCATCACCCACCTGGGTGGAGGAAAAGCTAAAGGACTCGCGAGGGCCACTGTGACGGTGAAGGACCTGGTGCGAATCGACCAGGATGGGCAGGTGGCAACCGAAGACGCAAACGTATTGTTGAGGAGGGTTCTGGGTGACCGTACGAGTGCGAGTTTGTCTTGAACCGATCGAACCTCTGTTCCTGGGGGACGGGCGGACCTACGACCCGGTGCGAGAGAGCCGACAGTTCATCGCGGGAAGCGTGTGGCGTGGCAGCGTAGCCAAAGCGCTTCTTGCCCCGGGTGGATTCTGGAGGGCAACGCGCGCCGATGCCGTTGCCGAACTTCCAGATCCTTTGCGGAACATCTTCTTTGGCCCAGCAGCAGCGCGCTTTGGCTACCTGTACCCGGCTTTGGTTGAGAGACCTGGGGAGGATTGGCCCTACACGTTTCCATTGCCATTGACGGCCCGGACCTGCAAGGCCCGGCGGGGATTCCGCTCGCAGGGGAATCACGGGGTTGTGGACGTGCTCGTCGGCCGCCTGCACTCGAAGGCGCCGGAAGGCGAAGTTCGCCTGCATACTTGTTTGGAAAGGGATTGTGGCGAGCGGCTGGATCGCTTCCGCGGGATGGCATGGTGCCTGGAGCCGGAGGACGCGCAAAGCTACGCCTCGGTGAGTCTCCCGCGCCGCAGTTTTGTGCGCGTGGGGTTGAACCGACGCACGGAAACGGCGGAGGAAGGAATCCTGTACACGATCACTGCGATTGCGCCGCAAAGCGCGGGCAATAAGGTGGTGTTCGTCGGCGATTTGTACTTGGAAGAGCGGCAATTCGGTTACCTGAAAGAGCAGCTTGCCAAGCACGCGCCGGACGACGGCAGCACCTACCGCCTGCGGGTTGGATCTGCTCGAGCGAGGGGATTCGGGCTTTCGCGCCTGCATCTACATCTGGCCGCGGAGCAAAGCCTGAGTGTCGCGGAACGCGTTCGGAAGTTCCAGTCGCTGCTGGTGGGAGAGGGTGTGGCCGGGGACGAGCTCTTCTTTTCGCTGACGTTGCGGTCGCCGGCGCTTCTGCTCGATGAGCTTGGGCAAGCCCCGGTGTCGCTCGACGCGCGAGTCGTGGGTCCCTACCTTGGGGAAGAGCTGAGTTGTGCGGAGTTCTTGCCACAGTTCTCGGTGCTCGAATGGACGGAGCTGGACGGGTGGAACGCGCTGTGGCAGTTGCCGAAGCCCCTTTTCCGGGCCCTGGCGCCGGGTTCGGTGCTAGTTTTCAAAGCGCCAGCCGAAAAGGAAAAGCGGATCGTAGAAGGCCTGACTGCGCTCGAGCGGAAAGGGTTCGGAGAGAGGCTTGCGGAAGGCTGCGGGGAAGTCGTAGTCTGTGATCCCTTTCACCGGATCTTTGCTGCGCGGAACGGAAGCGGAGGGGCGTGATGGCGATTCGACACGAAGACCTGGTGGAGCGTGCCGAGAAGCTGGCTCTGGCCCTCTGGAGCCGTACGAGCGCCGCAGATGAGGGCCCGAAGCCCGACGAGGGCAAGAACCAGTTGTCGAAGGCCATTGAGGTGGCCCGGGCCAGCGGGAGCATCCGCGTATTCGAGAACTGGCTGCTGTACCAAGCCAGCAGGGGCTCCGGCAGTGGCAGCAAGTTCTGGATGCAGGAGGTGCAGCACGACGGGGAAAAGAACACGCTCGCCGAGGCCCTTTTCGAAGAGATCGAAAGCCTGGCCCACGAGTACGGGGATGAAAAAGAGGAAGCGCTCGTTTGGTTTCTCGGTTACTTCCGAAGAGCGGTGGTGGCGGGCGACACGCTGCGAAGGCTGAAGGCGCAGAGTGCGTGAGAGGTTGCGCTTCGTACCCGAGTGTACCGGACCTGGCGGGGCTCGGCGGGACCGGCTGAAAGGCGATGTTGCCGACACGTAGCCCGGATGTACCCGTTTTCGCGAACGAACCGCAATCGCTCCACCGCCGTGCTCAACAGTCCGATGTGGGTGCCCGACCTGACATGCCCAAGCATGAGGAAGAGCGATGAGCATGTGGGACGTTTTTGAGAATCGACTTGTGATTACGGGGGATCTGATCGCGGAAACGGCTTTTCGGGTGGGAGCAGGCGGTGAGTCGCTCCACCCTGCGGGAACGGACCTGCCGGTAGTACGCGACGCGCTGGGCGAGCCGTTCATCCCTGGCTCTTCGCTACGTGGCGTATTGCGGAGTCACGTCGAGAGGATCGTACGTGCCCTCGAAGAGAAGCCAGGCGATGGTCAGGGTGCGTGCGACCCGCTATCGGAAGATCACTGGTGCATCCCAAGGCAGCGTATGGCCGAACTGAGGGGGGAATTCCGAGACCACCCGGACCGCCTCAGCCAGCGCGTCTGGGAGCTTTCCTGCCGGGTGTGCCGGGTTTTTGGGAGCCCCTGGCTCGCCTCGCGGGTGCGGATTACGGATTTGCACCTGAAACCGGGCGCTGAGGCCCACGTGCTCGTGCGCGATGGCGTGGCGATTCACCGCGACAAGGAAACCGTGGAGAACAAGTACGATTTTGAGGTGGTAGCGCCAGGGGCGGTTTTCCAGCTGGAGATCGTCGCAGACAATCTGGATGAGTCGGAGCGAGGTCTCCTCTGGTTGGGCCTGCGGGAGTTGCTCGACGGCAGGCTTCGGATCGGCGGTTTCCGGGGAAGGGGCCTCGGAGGCGTTCGTCTGAGCAACGCGAGGCTCAATTTCGTGAGCACGGAGGATAGACAAGCGTTCCTGCGCTATCTGACCGAGGGAACGATGCCCGAGTTACCGGTCGGCACTGCAGAAAGCTGGCTAGAAAAAGCCATCGAGGAGATGGCCGGAGGGGAATGATGCACAGCCGCTTCTACAACGAGTTGATCCTGGAGATGACGGTCGAGCCCAGGACGCCGCTTTTGATCAAGTCCGGCGCGGAGGGTGAACTGCAGATCGATCCCACTTTGCCGGACATGAATTTCGTCCGCACTCTTCGGGGCGAGGAGTGGGAAGTCTTCCTGCCGGGCTCCTCCTTGCGCGGAGTGGTGCGCAGCCACGTGGAGCGGCTGATCCGGTCGGTGGAGCCGGAGGTGGGCCCCGGCAGGGGCGCCTGTGACCCCAACGCGCGCGGAGAGGGCGCGCTGGGGAAGAGATGTTTTGCGAGGGACGATGCTGCGAAGGTGTCCTCAGACAAAGCGTACAGGCAGTCGTGCCGGGCCTGTCGCATCTTCGGCAATACGGTGCTCGCCAGCAGGGTTCGTGTGACGGATTTCC
>CAYXFI010000387.1:0-3912 GCA_964464205.1 uncultured Cytophagia bacterium | reverse complement strand
GTCGCACCGCCGTCCGTGCTCACCTCGACGTAGCCGTAGTCGTGGTCCAGCTCCAGGAAGTACTTGGTCCAGAAGCGTAGCACGGCCGCGTTTGCCCCTGAGAAGTCGAACCCGAAGTTGGTTTGCAGGCTCACGTTCGCGTTGTTGGGGTACTGGCCGCCGGGGCTGTCGTTCACGGAGAACTCTCCGCTGTGCGTGTACAGAGTCTCCAGACCCCAGCCTCCGTTGGGAGTCTCCCAATTCGCCAGGCCCGTCTCGAAGTCCTCCAGCCCCACGACGAAGCTGAACGTGTCGCTCCGGGCCGAGTTGTGCTGCATGGATGCGTCGCGCGCCGTGATGTAGTAGCGAACCGTGTCGCCGTAGCTGAACACGGGCGGAATCGAACCCCGGAACTGGGTGGGAACGTCGCCCGGAGAAAGTCGAGCGCTGTCAGCAACCTGGTCGCTGAAGTAATGTACGTACACCGACGTGGGATCCACCGCGGCGTTGTCCGTCACCTTCGCCACCACCTCGAAAGGCGATTCCCCGTTGATCGTGTTCGGTAATCCGGCGTGGGCAACCACGGGAGCGACAGTGTCCGGACCTGCATAGTAACTGAACACGCGTCGCGGAGCGTCGGCGGGCTTGCGCCACGCGAAATACGGGTTCCGCGTCTCGATGTAGTACTCGATCGTGGCGGGCTCGCCGGGCCCGGGGATGGTCGCCACGTAGGTTCTTTCCCCGGCAAGGATCATGTCTACCTTCTGGAACTCGCTCTGGCCTTTGCGGCGCCAGTAGAGACGCACGCCTTCGAGATCCGACACATCGCCGTGGAGTTGGACGATCACTTGCCGGTCGGCGAACACGTCCTCCGTGTCTCCGAGCGGCTCGTGTTCGATCGTGCTCAGGAACTCGAGAACTCGCGCCATCAGCAAGTCGCGGACCTCGCTGGGCTCGTCCGGCTTTGTGCGGTAGGTGGCGTCCACGGCTTCGAAACCGAATCCAATGTAGACCACCCGGTAGCTTCCCGCGTAGCGGATACCCCCCACCTGTCCGTTGTCGTACCGGAAGATCGCGTAGGCCCCGTCCAGCGGCTCCATCACGTCCGGATACTGGTAGTCCTGCTCACGACCGGGCTGGTAGATGGCGAACTTCATCCCGTCCGTGATCGGGTCGCCGGGGATTCCGAGCACCTTCCCGGACTCGGCATCGTCTGCCAGGTAGCGCGCGTGCAGGTAGCCGTTGTAGAATTGCCGGGACTCGTCACTGGCCTGGTCGCTCGAGGGGTCATTGAGGTCCCAACCGATGTCTTGCCCGTGCAGAAAGAGGCTGCCCCCGTTGTCCAGGAAGTCACGCAGTGCGGCACGGTCGCCGGCATCCAGGCTCGGGAACGCCCACTCGCACAGCCAGATCACGATGGGGAAGTGACGCAGGAACTGGCTGGTGGGGTGTCCGCTCTTCTCGATGTCCCAGACCGCGTAGTTGACGCCCAGCCGTTCGAGGGAAGCGGTTGTGTAGCCCTCTACTTCGTAGTCTCCAGTATTGCCGCCAATTTCGTCGTGATCGTCGTCCACCACAAGCACCGGGGTTTTGCCGATGGTCACCAGGATCGTGTCGGAGCCCACGGCGTCGCCCGCTTGGTGCGTGAGCACGATCTTCCCGACGTGCCCCGGAGCATTCGGCCTGATGAGAAAGCTGAGCGGAGTGCTGAGCTCAACCGTCGAGTCCGGAGGCAAACTCGGTATCACGTACTGCCCTTGCACCACTTCAATGCTCGTGTCGGGGCTGGAAAGGGTGATCACCACATTCACACCGGGGCCGACGGAATAATTGTGGTAGGTGGCGAGCACCGTCAGCGTCTCGCCGTGTTCGTACAGCCCGTCGCCGTCTCCCAGAGTGGCGTCGGTCACCCGTGCCTCTTCGAGCACGATCCTGGGGGCCACTTCCGGCACAGAAGGAGCTGCAAGAGCTTCGTAGGCGTTGACGAGCCCGTCGCCAATCAGACCTTCAAAGCCGGGGTTCACCGAATCGATGCTCACGCACGTGCCCGCGATGCGCTGCTGAATCTCCAGCCATGAGGCATCCGGGTAATGCGCGCGCACCAGGGCAGCCACGCCCGAAACCAGCGCACTCGCGGCGCTCGTGCCCGCCGTGAGGTAGCCTTCCTTCGTTCGTGCCCGATAGTAGTCGTTGAACCCGTACTGCGGAAAGTAGGGCACCGTGGAGATCATCTCGGCAGGGGGTGAGCTGTTGAAATCGCCGCCCGGCGCGGCCACGTCCACCGAGGGACCGTAATTCGAGATCGAACTCAGTTTGCCGTGGAACCCGGTGGCCGCCACCGAAAGCACGCCTTGGTAGCTCGAAGGATAGTGCAATTCGGAAGAACTGGAATTCCCAGCCGCGCCCACGAAGATGACGTTCTTGCTCAGGCCGTAGCGAATGACGTCCAACTGCGCCTGGGAGAAATTGCTGCCACCGAAACTCATATTGACCACGTGAGCGCCGTTCTCAATCGCGTAGCGGATTCCTTCCGTCAAATCCGAGGTGAAACCCGAGCCTTCGTCGCTCAGGCACTTGATGGGCATGATCGAGCAGTTGAAGCCCGCTCCCGCGATTCCCTCGCGGTTGTCAGTGGCTGCCGCCGCCAAACCCGCCATTGAAGTGCCGTGATCGGAGCCATCGTCGGCCATGCCGTCGCCGTCTTCATCCTGGCCGTTCGGGTTCGGGTTGGGGTCAGCGTTGTTGTCGACGAAATTCCAGCCGTGCACGTCGTCGATGAACCCATTGCCGTCGTCGTCGCTGTGGTTCCCGGGGATCTCGCCCGGATTGGTCCAGATCTTCGAGGCCAGGTCGGGATGATCGAGATCCACACCGGTGTCCACGATGCCGATGATCACCGAAGCGTCGCCGCGTTCCAGGTCCCACGCCTCCGGTGCGTGGATCTCCCGCAGGTACCACTGCTCGCCGAAGAGCGAGTCATTCGGCGTGTAGTGGATTTCGTAACGGTAGTCGGGCTCCGCGTACTCCACCGATGGGAGTTGGCTCAATTGCTTCGCCACGTACGGAGCGGAGTACGGTCCCACCAGTTTCACTTTGAAAATCCGATCCAGTCCGAAACGACGTGCTTCCGGTTTCAGGGTGCGGAACAGAGGTTCTTCCGTGCCAATCGCCACGGCGCTCAGCACTGTGCTCTTGCGCAGAGTCAGATCGGCGTAAAGGGTGGCGAAGTCCGCCCCCTGGCGAAGCTTCACGATGAGCACCCCGGGAGCGTAGCCACGATCTCCGCCACCCCCCGTGCTGCGGGCCCAAGCTTGTGCAGACAACAAGAAGAATACAGCGGAAAAGAGCAGTGCGGACAAGATTCGCGCGCGAGACTTCATTCAGTTCCTCCCTTCGAATCAGATTGCTCTCTCTCGGAAAACAGCTACCGTCGCCTTAGGACAAGGCTTCGCTGGGGCACTGCGAGGCAGGACATCCTTCCGCGAGAGAATTTCCGGTTGGGACAGAAATCCGGGCAGGGTCATTTCCGGTCTTCGCCAATCTCGGTCCGGTTCGTTCCGCCTTTCCTCAGTTCCTCGGCGGTTCCGCCGAGATCAACATACAAAAACGACCCGCTTCTATCAACACAAAAACTGCGCCAACGTGACCGGCGACAACGCCGCCTGCCGTAGCGGCCACCCCGGACGCTTGACCCGGCCAATGCCGATCCAAAGGGTTGAAAAGCCACGGCAGCCGGAGTTAGGACCGTCTCAGACAATTTACCACACGGGAACGGCCAGATCTTGGTCGAACTGGCTCAGCGATGGGCAGCTCGGAATCACTCCCGGAGCCAGCTCCACCACACCTTAACTCCGGGCCACCTGGCTCCATCGGCATTCCGCCCCCCCAATGTTCCGGCGCCGAACAAAAGTCGACCCCGATGCTCCAATACCC
>CAYXFI010000386.1:0-3912 GCA_964464205.1 uncultured Cytophagia bacterium | reverse complement strand
TGGTCAGCGGAAAACCCACCACATTGTAAAAACAGCCCACGATCCGATCGGCGAAAATGGCGCTGAGATCCTGGATTCCATACGCACCTGCCTTGTCCATCGGGCTGCCCGTTCGAATGTAAGCCCAGATCTCCTCGTCCGACAGTGGGCGGAAGTGCACCTCCGTCACCTCGTAGTCGACCAGGGTGCGGCCGCCCGGCTTCTCCACCACGGTGAAGCCCGTGTAGACGCGGTGCGTCCTCCCGCTCAAACGTCGCAGCATCCGGTAGGCGTCTTCTTCGTCGGATGGCTTGCCCAGGATCTCGCCATCCAGTACGACAATGGTGTCCGCGCCGAGCACGTAGCCTTCGCCCACGTGCTTCGCCACCGCTTCGGTTTTGCGCCGCGATAGCTCCAGCACGTGCTCAGCGGGTTCCCTGGGGGCGTCGCTGTCTTCGGGGACGCCGCTGTTCCTCACGACAAACTCCAGATCCAGCAGCCGCAGGAGCTGCGCTCGCCGCGGAGATTTCGAAGCTAAGATCAACGGTTTGCCGCCAAAATCCAACAGGGCCATCGCCTCCGTCCCGTTCCTCCCAGATCCGGCTGGAGAAACAACCACCTTGCCAGCGTTCGAGCGCAAAAATCGGGCCCGCGCCCGGCCGGTACGACTATCGCGACCGGGTACCCCGCCCCTCACCGTCGGCGATCTTCGCTGTCCAGGATGATCGTGACCGGTCCCTCGTTGTGAATCTCCACGTGCATCATCGCACCGAACACCCCTTCCGCCACGCGGAGGGAGCTTTCCCGCAACTTGGTCACAAAGTAGTCGAACAGCGGTTTCGACTGCTCGGGGGGCGCGGCCTGCGTGAAGCTCGGCCGACGCCCGCGACGAGTGTCGGCGTACAGCGTGAACTGCGAAATGGCCAGAAGCTCACCACCCACGTCGAGGGCCGACAGATTCATCTTCCCTTGATCATCTTCGAAAATCCGCAGGTGGACGCATTTGTTGGCCAGGTACTCCGCGTCTTCCTTCGTGTCCTCAAGCCCAACGCCGAGCAAGATGACCAGCCCCTGGCCGATCTCCCCAACCACGCGCCCGTCCACACTCACACTCGCCCTGCTGACCCGCTGAACAACCGCTCTCATCCTTGCCGTCCCAGGTAAATGGCCAAAAGCCCAACGAGCATGTCCACCTTCAGAAGGTTGCTGAGAAAGGCCAATCTCCGAGGTCTCACGTCCCACCAAAAAGCCACAATCGCGTACACCAGCACGGAGTCCACACCCAGCACCACGATCCAGAAGTACACGGTGTTGTAAATCCCGAACACGTACGGCAACCATGTGGCTACAATCAGCAGGCTGAAGACCAGCGTAACCGCCCACTGCGCAGCGCGCACGCCGTGCACCACCGGCAGGGTCACGGCCTTCGCCTGCCGGTCGCCCTTCAGGTCCTCCACGTCTTTGACGATTTCGCGTCCCAGGTGGAACAAGAACGAGAAGCCGGCTGGGATGAGGGCAGCCCGAACTCTACCCACGGCCAGGCCCCCGTAGATGAAAGCGGCACCCGTCACGGTGCTAACCGTCAGATTGCCCAGCAAGACCGTCCGTTTGAGCCAAGCGCTGTAGGCGATCAAGAGCAGGGTGGCGCCAAGTGCGACCCACACGGCTTCGGCCCGAACGAAGAAGGACAGGCCCACCCCCGCGGCGAACAGAATCAAGGCAAAAACCAGCGCCCCCGGGCGACTCACCCGTCCGGAAGGGATCGGGCGGTGTGGCTTGTTCACCCGGTCGATGTCCACATCGTAGTAGTCGTTGATGGCGTTCCCCGCCGAACCGACCAGAGCGCCTGAGAATGCCGCAAGCAGGACCTTTTGCAGGGGCTCCAGGGTGCCGGTGACAGCCGCCCCGATCATGATGGAGAGAAAACTGATCAGCGCGTTGACCGGGCGCGTAAGTCCGACGAGTCCGGAAACCACACGGGCAAGACTCACAACGAAACTCCACCCCTGTGAAGCCATCAAAAAAGCTGCCCACGAGGTCAGGCAGCCCCAACGATCGCAATTTAACCGCTACCCCACGAAAAAGCAAGGTTGTTTTGGGCTTACGCAGCCCGGCGAACCACACTGAACCGCATCAGAACGTCGTCGCCAGACGGACGTGGAGCTTTGCGTCCGAGAAAGAGTCTCCCTGACCCAGACCGATGTCGAAACCGAGTTGCCCGACGGCCGTGCGAAGCCGCACGCCAACACCGTAGCCGATCCTCCAAAGCGGGCCACCCGCAGGTCTGCGAGCCAGATACCCAGCGTCCACAAAGGCAAAACCCCAGGACAAATCCCCGAGCACGTAACGGTACTCAAGGTTGACCCACGCCACCCTCGCCGCCACGAACTGATCCTCGCGGTAGCCGCGCAGGGTGTTCGCTCCACCCAGACGGTACATCTCCGAGATTGGGATCGACCGGTCTCCCGTCTGCAGACTGCGGACGTGGGCGAGAGCGGCGACCACCTGGCGCGGTGCGACCTCGAAGTAGGTTTCGACGTCGAGAGCCACCTCTCGATCATAGCTGGCCGCCTGGCCGGAGTATTTGCGCCGCAGCAGGCGACCGCTGCTGCGGTAGAACACACCACGCCTCGGGGTGAACCGGTCGTCGCGGCGATCCACCTGCACTTCCAGTGCAACCGAGTAGGTTCTGGTGCGAGGGACAGTCCCCACCTCGGCCCCGGGAAGTACCACTTCCCTCTCCCCACGCAGGGAGAAAAGCCAGTCGGCCGCGATATTCGTCTCCAATCCGACGCCAACTGCCCGCTGGACGTACGTCGAGTCCTGCACCCTTTGGCGCAGAGCGAAGGATGCCCCCACCGGCAAACTTCCCAGGAACGGCTCCGAGTACGCCAGGGACATTTCCTGGGTCCAACGGTCCCGGCGATTCCAGTAGGCACGAAGGGATCGGCCGCTGCCCAGAAGATTCCCCAGCCGGAGATCGATCAAACCAACGAGGTAGCCCGTCTCCCGCATGTTCCCGGGCACGTAGCCCAGAACTCCGTCCAGGCGGTTCACCTCTGCCCCGGTGAGCCACACGCGCAGCACCCCGCGCCCCTCGTCGTCGAGAGTGAGTTGCCAGTCGTCCACGCTGCGCACGTACGGGAGCCGGGAAAGCCGCCGGACGGCTCGTTCGACCTCCGACTGGCGGAACACGCTCCCCGGCGGCAGTCCGAGGAAGCGTCGCAGGACTTCGGCTTTCACTGCAAGGTCCCCAAGGAATTCCACGTTTTCGATCTTCACCAGAGGGCCTGTCTCCACGTGTAGAGCGAGGCGGGCTTCTCCGGTCTGGAGGGCAAGGGAGTCGAGGGACAGCACGAAGTAGGGGTATCCCGCCTCGAGGCAAAGTCTCTGGATTTGCCTCAGGTTGCCCGCCAGTTCCGCCAGTCCAATGCCCTCCCAACGCAGGCGGCCGATTCCCCGTAGCAGAGCGGGCGAGGCCTTGTCGATCCGAACGTCCACGCCTTCCAGGCGGAAACGTCGTCCCGCGCGATAGGCGAGAAGCAGGTGGGTGCGGTTCTCCCCTCGCTGAAAGATGGCCGAGTCGAGGCGGGCCAACGGGTAGCCGCACTCCGCCAGCCGCCGTAGGTCAGAAAGCACGAGGGCCCTCAGGCCCTCGGTCGAGTCCGGTGAGATGTCGAGGCACAGTGAGTCCGGAAGAGCGCAATCGGCCGGGATCCCGCTGCGCACGACGACCACGCGCTCATTCTGGCCTGCGACCACCCTGCTCGCCGCCAGAACCACCAACAGCGCCAGGACCAGCTTCGGAATCTTCCGTTCCGCATTCATCCCGCGACCCGAGATTGTCCGGCGAAACTCTTCCAGAGAAAAGGCAGAATATTTGGAAGAGCTGACACCAACGGCAACGGCGCAGGGAACGCAAAGTGCTCCGCG
>CAYXFI010000385.1:0-3916 GCA_964464205.1 uncultured Cytophagia bacterium | reverse complement strand
CGGGAAGGTCTGAGTCAACTCAGACGGTAGGCCTGCGAGGTGCCATGGCGTCTTCGGCGAGCCACCTTGGCGGCAACAGATGGCGGACGGGTACGTTTGTAGCGCTAATGAATCCCACTCCGGCACATTCTCCCATCAGCGGCCCGGGTGAGTTGCCAAATTCGCGAAGGAATTTAGACAGGCCAGCCGAAGAAAGCAAGGCATTTCGGCTGGGTGCACGGGATCGCCCCCACGGCGTACCTCCTGGCCCGACCCTTGCGATACCCAAAGAGTTGATTCGCCCGAAGCCGCACTCCTGCTATCCAACCACTTGGCATTCAATGCCGTTTTCCGTAGATTCGCGCCGCTGCCGTAACTACGGCATTCCAGAACTGTGGCTGAGGACCGCGCTTTGGACGCAGCACTCGCAGCGCCACGGGTCGGAAATGGATGGTGGTTCCCCGGGAACTTGATAGACGTAACCCTGCGGGGCTCCCTTTGATACCGTCGGAGGAAGCAATGGCGAAGAGGACGAAACGCGCGCCTATCTCCAAAGTCGAGCAGGTATTCTTGGAGAAGAGCGGCGAAGAACTGATCTACCCTCCCACTGAGAAGATCGGCGTAATCGTGGTGGACAACTTCCCGTTGCTCGGCAAGCTCGCCGCGTTGCGATTCCTGGAGTGGGTGCAGGCCAATCCAGGTGGAGTGATTTCCCTGCCCACCGGCAAGACCCCGGAATACTTCATCAAGTACGCTTCCCACTATCTCCGCACCTGGGACGAACCCGAGACCCAACGCGACCTCGAACAGCACGGGGTCGATCCGGGTGTGCGTCCCGACATGCAGAGCCTCCACTTCGTTCAGATCGACGAGTTCTACCCCATCGACCCGGCGCAGCATAACAGCTTCTACTACTACGTCAACCGCTTCTACATCGCCAAATTCCACTTAGACCCCCGCAAAGCGCTGCTGATCGATTGCTCCCAGATCGGGCTGCCGCCCGGTTACGAGCTCGAAGACGTGTGGCCCAACGCGGAAGTGGATCTCAGCCTCCGATTCCGGCACCCGAAGTCGAACCTTGAGCGCCTCCAGAAACAGGTGCTGGAAGCCGTCGATCAATGGTGCCAGGATTATGAAGAGAAGATCCGGTCGCTGGGAGGCATCGGATTCTTTCTCGGCGGCATTGGCCCGGATGGTCACATCGCCTTCAACGTGAGGGGCTCCGACCACAATTCGACCACCCGTCTCACGCCAACCAACTACGAGACCCAAGCTGCGGCTGCCGTAGACCTCGGCGGGATCGAGGTGGCCCGCAAGCGGCTGGTGATCACCATCGGCCTGCGGACGATCACACAGAATCCGGACTGCACCGCCATCATCCTCGCTGCCGGCGAGGCCAAAGCGAAAGTCGTGCGCGACGCGGTGGAGGAATCGCCTCACGTCCGCTTCCCGGCAACTGCACTTAACAAGCTTCCGAAAGCCCGATTCTACATCACGCGGGGGGCCGCCCAGTTGCTCCGGGAGCGTCAGTTGCACCGCATCACCGTATCCGAACGCCTCACGGACACGGAAATCGACCGAATCGTGATCGATCTATCCGTCCGAAACCGGGTGCGCGTCGTGGACCTGAAGACGCACCACTTCGAGGCCGATCCCCACGGGCTAGCGCTGCTTGCCAAAGTCGGTAGCGACATCCCGGCGCTCACGCGAGCCGTGGACAGGCGCCTCCACGAGAAGCTGGAGCGAGGAATTTGCATCCGCTCCCACACGACGTTCCTTCACACCGCGCCCCATCACGACGACATCATGCTGGGGTATCTGCCCTACGCCGTGAGGCACATCCGCGATGCCAGCAACCGTCACACCTTCGCTTACATGACTTCCGGTTTCACCGCGGTGACCAACGCGTATGCCCTGTCCCTGCTTCGAAAACTGGAGTTCTTCCTCAAGCGAAGAACGTTCGATCCATTGCTGAAAGAGGGGTACTTCGATCCCGACAACGAGCACGGCCGGAACCGGGATGTGTGGCAGTACCTCGATGGAGTCGCGGCCGATCGACCGATCCTCAAAGACGAGGGCGAAGCCCGCCGGCTCCTGCGCAACCTCATTGAGATTTTCGAGGATGAGGACGTCGACAACCTCCGGCACCGGATCACCGAACTCATCAACTACTTCGAAACGCAGTACCCGGGCAAGAAGGATCTGCCCTTCATCCAGCAGCTCAAGGGCATGATCCGCGAGTGGGAGGCGGATTGCCTCTGGGGTTACTTCGGTTTCGATAGTAGCTCCGTCGTCCACCTGCGCCTGGGCTTCTACAAGGGCGACATTTTCTCCGAAGAGCCCACGGTCCAGCGGGATGTACTGCCCATTCTCAAGCTTTTGCGGAAGGTGAAACCCGACGTGGTGACGGTGGCGCTGGATCCGGAAGCGAGCGGTCCGGATACGCACTACAAAGTACTCCAGGCCGTGGCCGAGGCCTTACGCAGGTACGAGAACGAAACCGGGCGCAGCGACATCGAAGTCATTGGCTACCGGAACGTCTGGTACCGATTCCACCCCGCCGAAGCGAACATGTTCGTTCCGGTGTCGCTCAACATGTTCGCCATCCTGCAGAACGCTTTCGTGAACGCTTTCGTGTCGCAGAAGGAAGCGAGCTTCCCCAGCTACGAATACGACGGCCCCTTCTCCGGACTCGCTCAGCAGATCCAGGCGGAGCAGTACGGGGTCATCAAGATCTGTCTTGGACGCCGCTTCTTCAACGAACACCCGAGTCCCCTCATCCGGGCAACGAGGGGCTTTGTTTTCCTTAAGCAGATGAGCCTGGACGAATTCTATTCACACGCCCGGGAAATCCGGCGGGTCACAGAGGAAACGGAGGATTAGACCAGGGACAGCGGGAAGGCTGGCAAAGACCAGTCCCAGTTGGCGCAGGCAACCGCCGCGGCACGTGCGTAGTGGCCCCTACGAATGGTCACGATCCCCTCTTGAGGCCGCGCAGCCCCCGGCAGGCGATGATGCCACGTCGCCGACGGCGAGCTCCGGCGTGGCCGACACGCCGGCGTGAAGCAGCCGGGCCACGCCGTCGTCGCGGCCCTTTCTTCGAGAGGCGAGGCTCAACCCCAGCTGGTCCGCACGGCGCAGGAAACGAAGCCGCTGCACCCCTCCTGCCCACACAGGAGCAGAACGCCCCTCTGTACCACACTCCGTCCGAAGTCTCCACCTCAGTCAGCATCGTCTTCCCCGCTCCGGGTCGAGTCACGCCCTCGGCACCCCCGCGACGCCGGGACATCGTTTGTTCATTCGAAATGGCACGGTTCCTTGGCGACGGTCGTCTACTACGTCCACCGAAAGTCCTCGCCCGCAAGCAGCCACTCGAACTCCTGAGGCAGTTCACGGGCCGGGCGGTGCTCGAGGAACCGGTAGTGGTGGAACCTGGGTGCCTCGGGTTTGCGCAAATCGACCGTGAAAACCGCCGGACCCACGGGATGCCAGCGATCTGGATCCGTGGCGGTGAAGAAGATCAGCGTGGGCACGCCGAGGGCGGCTGCCAAGTGCCCAACACCGCTGTCGTTGCCGACGAACAGTGCGGCTCCGCGAAGCGTCTCTGCGAGCGCCTCCGGTGAAGGCTCAAGCAGCAGATGTGCCTCTGGGGGCACGTGGCGAGCGACCTCCGTCTCGCGCTCAGCCGGACCCACCAGCCACAGCACGTCCCATCCCTTTTCCGCCGCCCTGGAAGCAAGCCGGTGGAAAATCCGAAGAGGGGCTCTCTTGCGATGGCTTCCGGCCCCGGCGTGGACCACAGCTCGTGGCGCACCCTCTGGCGTAGAGGAAGGGCCGCAGGCAGCGTCCCGGCCACTTTCTGCTCTGGCCGACGTACCGCTAAGCCCGGCTCCGGCAGCTGCAGCCGTGGCGTGCCCTACCGCGCCCACGCTCCCTC
>CAYXFI010000384.1:0-3919 GCA_964464205.1 uncultured Cytophagia bacterium | reverse complement strand
CAAGAAGAACATCCGGATGGACCCTCTTCCAGTAGCCGAAACGGACGGTGGCGATTGTCTCGGCCCGCAAGCCGTCTTTGGACCGAACGTAGGCGTCCAATCTCCCCAAGCCGAAGTTCACCACTAGCTCGCCCGCGCCGAAAGGATAGCTGGCCAGTAGCTCACCAAGGTAGTTCCACTCGCCTGAGGCTACCAGCTCCTCACGCGATCCCACCGGAGCCAGCACGGCCGCCCAAATGCCAAGTCGCAGCGGTCCGGGCCACTTGCCAAACAGGGCTTTTGCGGAAGCGCCGAGTCCTCGCAGGCCCTCCGTGCCGGATTGCACAGCCGCGTAGACAGCGAAAGCGGAGACATCAAGCCCACCAACATCGCCTCGCATCACGCTCAGTCCGATGTGACCCGTCTCGCCTCTTGGGTCTTCCCTGTGATGGTCGGTGTACATGGCCTGACCGGAAACCAGCCAGGTCGACGACTCGTAGACCTCAGGTCGCACGACGTGGGAGAGACCCGACTGTCCTGAGAGGACCGGGAGCGATTGGGGCCAGGCGGGTTGAATCACGGCGAAGAACGGCGCGAGCGCAAGAACAAAAGCCGCCGCGCCGATTCTGGCGTCGAGGGTACTGCGTTCCGTCGGGATTGCAGCCATGCTCTTCCTCCTCCATCTTGGTCGCAGTCAATCAATCAGCCTGCAGCAGCCATCGGCCGAAACTGTGAGTACAGCTCCGGCCGTGAGCCCTACCGCTCTACAGGTTCGCGGCCGATGACCCATTGCCCCGGTCCCGAACTCCCGCAGTGGGCCTTCTTTCCCTCTGCCGTTTGACCTGCGGAACCGACTGACCCGTCTGCAACTTGCCCAGACGCCCCGGAGCACGGAACGACATGCTGGACCACTGAGCCTGAGTGCGCATCTACCCCCCCCATTGTTGTCCCAATGGCCGAACGCTGACATATTCGCCCGCAGCTTCCGGCCAGGCAGAGGACCAACGCCCGCAGTCTTGCAGCGAACAAGACGGGGACAAGGGGGTTGTGTAGCACCCAAACCGTGTATGCCCGCCCCCGCCTCGCTAGCCCACCCTTCCAGCTATCTCACCCAACAGAACTGTCGTCGCTGCACGCAGGGAACCAACACAGATCCTTGCTGAAGCAACACTTCACCGAAAGCCCCGCAGCCTTCGGTCCACCAGTAGTGTCTCCAGAATCTCGCGATGGGATTCGCAACGAACGATGTTTTCCAATAGGAGGAGGTGTTTGCGCGTGTAGAGCCGTTCAGCCGCCCGGAATCTCCGATTCAGGGTACGGAAGACCCGGCTGTCAGCGAAACCGAAGGCCAAACCCAAGTAGTAGAAGTGGCGGTTACTTTGGCAGTACTTCCGCCACTCCTCACGGATGAATTGGCCGTCCGACAATCTCCGAGAACGCTCGTGAATCTGCGCGAGAAAGTTCTGTCTAACGGTGCCGTGCATCTTTCGCACACCAGGTGTCTCGGGATCCTGAACGTGAGGTTCGATCGCCCATGCGTGCTGCCCAGAACCCTCAACTCGGAGTTTGACCAAGAAACCTTGCGTCCAAACGCTCCCTGCCTCGCATCTGTAGTCGGAAATGAGATCGCCTTGGCCGTAGACGATGAGGGATCCACGATATTCCTCGTAGCATCCCGCGACGTGTGAGTGCTGGCATATCACAACGTCCGCACGGGAGTCGACCATAAAGCGACAGACTTTCTGCAACCGTGGTGTCGGCAGCGGGTACCCATATGCGCCCGCGTGCAGCAACACGACCAGGTAGTCCACCTCACTTCTCAGAGCACGTACGTCTGAACAAAAATCAATCAGATCAAGCGGGTTGCCCCCGCGCTGTTTTCCGTCGCCACGGAGAATTCGTGCTCCGTCAGCGCCATTACCCCCAGACGTGTATGATCAATCTGCAATCGCAAAGGTCGACGCGCCTCCAGCACGTTTCGCCCCGCCCCCACTATCCGTATCCCCTCCTTCTTGCACGCCTCGATTGTGTTGTCAAGACCTTGGTCCCCGTGATCCAAGATGTGGTTGTTCGCGAGACCCACCACGTCGATCTGTGCCCGCGCTAGGCCCCTCACGCATTCGGTCCGGGCTGCCAAGTGCGGTCCATATTCCGGGGTTGGACTAGGGCGCTCCACCAGTGGACACTCGAGATTCGCGATCGTTAGATCAGCAGATTCAAACTCGTCCAACAGGTCATGGAAAAGAAGCTCGACTTCGCCAGCTGCGAAAAGTGCCCCGTTCCTGCCCTGAGGGCGCAGGTCGCCGCCGATGGTGATATTCGGCACTGGTTTTCCCTTTTCTGCAGTTCAATCAAGTGCGGTCCGGCGGAGCTAGATTTAGCTTCACGGCAAAACACCTGCGCGTTCGCCACTGGTACGAGCCTTGCAGATCATCAGGCGAACGAAAGGCGACCGCTGGCCGGCGTCAAAGTGAAACGGCAAACGAGGAGTAAAGGGAAGCAGTCAATGCCTCCATCCTGGGATCTGTCACTCATCCCGTGGACAGGACAACTAGGAGGCGCATATTTGTCTACGTCTGCACGCGAGCGTCTCAAGCCGTCCGCGGGCGCAGTCCAACGTGTCGCCCGCTTCCTTCCGCCGCCACACGGGCCACTTCGTCTGTGAATCGTACCGATCCTCCAGGCGCCATTGAGTTTCGGAAATGGAATACCGCATTGTCAGTGCTCGAAAGCCAAGGATGCGAAAGACAGGAACGCATCACATTCGCCAGCGTTGCAACCGCGTGTCCCCAATTGTGGGAACGAAGGAACACAGGTTTCGAGTACCAGGCAGAAACAACTGCAGTCACCGTTTCTGCGACCTTGCTCGGAACCAAAACGGGATGAAGGCACAAGGGGTCAATGGTCTCCAAAGGTGCACCTGCCAACCGGGGCACGGGTCAGGGAACAACAAACGAGGTTCGCAATATGCGCGGAACACTCATGTC
This sequence comes from uncultured Cytophagia bacterium, assembly GCA_964464205.1. Classification (GTDB taxonomy): domain Bacteria; phylum Zhuqueibacterota; class Zhuqueibacteria; order Oleimicrobiales; family Geothermoviventaceae; genus Zestofontihabitans. The sequence continues at coordinate 953 of CAYXFI010000384.1, read as the reverse complement.
CAAGCGGATAGGGAACCTGCTCACGGGCATGGCAATTCTCATCGGGCTGTGGGCTCCGTTCTCTGCGTTGGCGCAGACCGACACCCTTACTGTGCTGACGGTCCGTAGGGTTTCCCACCCCGCCTACAACGTGGGGAACATCTGGTACTCCGTCCGAGACCCGTGGAATAGGAATTTCACCCGGATCCTACTTTACGAGACCCCCGGGGTCGTGCATCCTGACTACGGGAAAGAGGGACGCGGCATGGTGTGGGGCTTCCTCGACGATCTGAAGAACTGGCATTCACTTGACGAGTATGAACAAGCCGCAAGGCCGATTCTACCAGGCTGGTCCTGGTCGGAATTCCCTGGAACCTCGATCTATTGGAGTCCTTTCCCTGGAGAGGAAAACATCCTGTACTTGCTCCACCATCCTTCGCGGACCGTCTGGAGGCTCGACGTGGATACAGGCAACCATACCGTGGTTGCATCCTACGACCCTGGCAACGGAACCGACGTCTCAAACGCGCGCGCTCTAGGTTGGACTCTGGACGGACGATTCGTGGTCAATTTCGACAACGAAAGCAAGACTAGCGGTGGGTACACCATCGACGTACAAACCGGCCGCCGAACCCTGTACAGTAGCATTCCATCCCCGGGCAGTGCAGAAGGTATGAAGTGGCCCACCGTTACCCATGGTCACACGCACAAGAGCCCCGACGGCTCCATGATCGCGAAGGACTATGGCCATGTTCAGAACAACGGAGTGCGCATTCTCACCAAAGGCGTGTTTGTCGAAGACATGACGTTCGAAGACAGGATCAATCCTCCCTGGCCGTATTCCACGTGCTACGTTTCTTGGCGCGCCACGAACGACTGGTTTCTCGTCTCCAGTGACCAGTACACGGTAGGCCGAGTACCCACTTACCTGGACCGACCGACCGTGGTCGAATACGTGATGTGGCAAGTCTTCT
>CAYXFI010000383.1:0-3932 GCA_964464205.1 uncultured Cytophagia bacterium | reverse complement strand
GTGGAGTTCACCTGGGGCGCCACGGCGGATTCGCTCGGAATTCAGGAGGCTGGTTTCGCACTTCGATTGAACGATACCGATCCCCTCACGGCCGATGGGTATCTGGTTTGGATTGGGCCGAGCAATCGAGTCCGGCTCTGGACCATCGTCGACGGTGTACCCGATCAAGCGATCGCGGACACCCCGTCGAATGTGCCTTTCCCCCAAGCTGGCGACCGCATGCGAGTAGACTTGATTTCGGACGCTGGCGGTTACCACTTCGACGTGTACGTGAACGATGTATTCGCGGGCCGGGTGAGCGATCCCGATCGTTTGCAGGGTCAGACGATCAAGCAGTTCGCCGGGGTGATGCTGCGCGGGGGGTCGAACTTGCACAACAACGTGGACGACTTCGAGCTGTACAAAGAGAGCGACACCACTCCACCTGCCGCAGTGACGGATCTGAGAGTTTCTTCCATCTCGGCCACCAGCGTCACCCTCACGTGGACAGCGCCCGGTGATGATGGCGACGCCGGTCTGGCCGTGCGGTACGACATCCGCTACTCGCAGACGGAAATCACAGACGCCAATTTCGACGCTGCCACTCCTGTACCGGATCCACCGCTGCCCCAGGAGGCCGGCACCACTCAGAGCGTCACCGTGGCTGGTCTGGAGCAAAACACGACCTACTATTTCGCTCTGAAGACCATGGACGACGTGCCGAATACGTCGGCTTTGTCCAACGTCGTGGTGGCCACGACTGCTCAGGGTCTGGAGATCATCGACACGTTCGACCGCGCCACGCTCGGCCCGGACTGGACCGCTGAGCCGGAATTTGCCATCATCAATGGCGAGCTTGCCAACACATCGACCATCGAGGATTGGAACTTCATCGCGGTCTACAACGCTCGCAAGAACCCCATTGAGGTAGCTTTCACCTACGGAACGGCGGCCCAAACTCAGGACATCGAGAACGTGGCGATCGTGCTATTGGACGCCCCTAGCGTGAATGCGAACGGATACATGGCGTGGTACCGCCCTTCCAAGAACGGCATCTACCTTTGGGAGGTTAGGGACGGCCGGGCTTTCACGCTCATTGACCGGCAGGACAACCTGGGACTTTCCGATCCGGCGGCCGGAAGTGAGCTCAAGGTCGGTTTCACGGCCGATGCGCAGGGCAACAGGTTCGATTTCTACATCGACGGCCAGTTCTACGGCTCTTTGTACGATCCCGACACGCTGTATGGGGTCAGCGGCGACCTCTATCCCGGCGTGATGATGCACGGCAACAGGAACAACAACATTGATAACTTCCGCATTGTCAATTCGCCCGGTACACCGTCCGAGCTCGTCAAGGTCAGCGGGGACATGCAGGTCGCCGAGGTTGGAACGTCCCTCCCAGATCCCTTCGTGCTGAAGGTGATCGATCAAAACGGCAATCCGGTATCCGACATCCCTGTGGAGTTCACGGTCATCCAGGGTGAGGGTACGTTCGACCGGGATCCCGGCGACGGGAACATTCGGATTGAGGCGGAGAGCGGACAGGTGCTCGCCCCGATGACCCGCGTGGGCGATCAAAGCGCCTCGGGCGGTGAGTACGTGGCCACTACGAACGAAAGACAGGGCAGCGTGACGATCTCGTTCTACATCTCTCAGCCTGGTACGTACTACGTTTGGGGCCGGGTGTACGCTGCCAGTGGTCAGGAGAATTCGTTCTTCGTGAGAATGGACAACCAGCCAGACTCCACGATCTGGGACATTGCCGAGAGCGGTTTCGGCCAGTGGAACTGGGAGCGGGTCAAAGATCGCTACGCCGGGGTGATGCAGTACAATCTGGGGGAAGGATCGCACACGATCCGTTTCCTTGGACGTGAGCCGCTGGCACGTCTCGACAAAATCCTGATCACCCGCGATCCCAACTACACCCCGTCTGGTCTCGAACCGCCCAAAGGCTACATTTCGGATGCTAGCGGCGAAGTGCGTGCGTACTACACGATTGGGGCAACGGCAGGTACGCACCAAATTCGCGCCACCTCGGCTGTGATTCCCGGCGCTTCGGCGACGTTCAGCGTCACGGCACTTCCGGGCGATCCTTCGCAGATCCAGCTGGTGTCCGGCAACGGCCAGAGCGGTGCGGCCCGCGAGACCCTGCCGCAACCCTTTGTGGTGAAAGTGGCCGACCAGTACGGCAACGGGGTGAGTGGTCAGTCGGTGACGTTCCGGGTTGTGCAGGGTGGAGGTCACTTTGTCAGCAACAACGCCCAGCAGACCACGGTGAACACGGATGAAAATGGCAACGCCTCCGTGCAGTACGTCCTGGGCGCACTGTCCGATACGAACATCGTGTACGCGGAAGCCCAGGGTTTGAACGGGTCACCGGTGCGATTCTGGGCGCTTGTAACTTCGGGTGTGGCGAAACGGATGGAGTACGTTTCCGGCAGCGGCCAGACCGGAGTGGTTGGACAGCGGCTACCCGATTCCCTAAAGGTGCGCATCCTTGACCAGCAGGACCAGGGGGTGCTGGAAGCCCCGGTGCGTTTCCAGGTGATCGCTGGGAACGGGAGCGTGAGCGACACCTTCGTGTACACCGACTCCAGGGGCATCGCTGCCGTGTCCTGGGTGTTGGGCACTACTGCGGGATTGCAGAAGGTGCGCGCGTCGGCCTCTGGGTTGCAGGGGAGCCCAGTGGATTTCACGGCTTTGGCGAATCCGGACGCTCCTTACCGGGTGGTGAAGCTCACGAGCGACAGCCTCCGGGGCGCCTCCGGCAAGGTGCTGGATGATACGATCAAGGTAGCTGTCCGCGACCGCTACGGGAACGGCATCAGTGGGCATGAGGTCACGTTCTACATCGTGGAAGGCGGCGGTGACATCTTCGGCGTACAGGATACCACGCTGACCACGGATGCCCAGGGCGTAGCAGCGGTGTTGTGGCGTCTGGGCAGAGCTCCTGGCGCAGTGAACAAGCTGGGCTTCCGTGCTCTGGCTGCGGACCAGAGCCACCTGCTAGGCTCGCCCGGGCAGTACACCGCTTTCGCGGGCGATGTGGTTGAGCTTCGCTACGTACGCGGGAACAACCAGATGGTGTCGGTGCGCAGGCAGGCGCCCCTGCCGCTGGAAGTCCAGATAGTGGACGAATTCGGTTTCACCGTACTCGGCTACGACGTCAGCTACAGGATTGTCGAGGGTGCTGCCAACTTCGGCAGCGGTGCCGCTGACACGGCCAGAGTCGTACAAACGAACCAGAACGGCGTGGCATCGGTGCCGATCGTGATAGGGGCCGAGTACGGACAGGATGTGCGCGTGGTGGTGGAGGCGAGAAATTCCAAGGGGCAGCACATTCAGAACTCCCCATACACCTTCCACCTGCGAACTGCGCCCGTCTACAAGGTTGAGTACGTGTCGGGCAACGGCCAGACCGGACGGGCTGGCGAGCTACTGGAGAATCCGTTCGTCGTGCTCGTACGCGACAGCCTGAACAATCCGGCGCCGGACTACGAGGTAACCTACCGGGTGGTGCAGGGCGGCGGTAGCTTCGACGGAGATACCGTGAAAGTAGTCCGCACCGACGATAGCGGCCGGGCCCGAGCAAGACTCCGGGTGGGAACCAACGTGGGCGAAGAAAACGTCGTACTCGCCCAGGTTCTGTGGAACGGTGTGGACGTGCTGAACTCGCCAGTGCAGTTCACCGCCACGACCGCCGCCGGTCTACCGGATTCTCTTGTGTACGTGGATGGCGACCGGCAGGAAGGGCTCATCGGCACGGCGTTGCCGAAACCGCTGAAGGTGAAAGTCAAAGACCGGTACGGCAACGGTGTGCCTGGCCACACGGTGACGTTCAAGGTCACGGCCGGTGGCGGATCGCTGGAACAGGCCGGGCAGACGACCGTCACGAAGACGACGAACTCGCAGGGAATCTGCGAAGTCCGCTGGATCCTGGGCAATCAGGCCGG
>CAYXFI010000382.1:0-3939 GCA_964464205.1 uncultured Cytophagia bacterium | reverse complement strand
CCTAGTGGACGCCCACTGCCGTCAGCGTTGGGCGAGTTCGCCCTCAACAGCTCTCTAGCCATCACATGTGGCTACTTCACCAGCCATAGTTTCGCAGTGGCCCTGCTGCCGCCGGCCCTCAGCACGCAGAGGTAGATTCCGGTCGGCAGACCTGCCGCGTCGAAACGTACACTGTGTTCCCCGGCGGTCTGCCATCCGTCGACAAGAGTGGCTACGCACCGGCCCAGGACGTCGAGGAGTACGAGGCGAACGCGGCTCGGTCCCGGCAAGCGGTACGTGAGCCGCGTGGCTTCGTTGAAAGGATTCGGGGCCGCTCGCAGCTCGGGTGCGCGGGGCCTTGCGTTGGCTCGGGGCGCACGCGAACGGAGTCCGGCTGGCTGACTGGTCACGGTCACGATCTGCATCCCCATGATATCCGCGGCGACGAAGGCGTTAGGGCCGGACAACGCGATGTCGCTACACCAGGCCGGAAACCGGTAGTAGCCGACCTGGAAAGGTGTGCTGGGGTGCGCCACGTTCACCACCGACACGCCCCATTCGCCGTGGGCCAGGTACGCCAGGTTTCCTGAGACAGCCACTGCTTCCAGCTCCATCGGCGGACCGTTCGGCGGAGAGGCGTACCGTCCCACTTCTCGGGGTTGAGTGGGCTGCGAAACGTCGAGGATGATCAACCCGAATTCTCCAGCCAGATACGCCACGTTCTGTGACAAAGCGACCGACCGGGCTTCACCGCCGGGAGAAAAATGGCCGACCTCGCGGGTCGCCATCGGGTGGGAGACGTCCAGGATCCGGAGTCCCGCGTTGCCGGCGGCGACGTAGGCGTGGCGACCGGGAACGACGACGTCCAGTGCATCGCCTGAGAACCGGTAGTGACCGATTTCCACGGGCGATTCCGGGTGCGAAACCCCAATGATGCGAAGCCCTCCGTTTCCATCGGCTAAGTAGACGAGAGAATCCCGCACGTCCACACCGCAGGCGAACCCAGGCGTATCGATCTGTCCCACCACCTTCGGAGCGCGCGGGGTGTCCACACGGACGACTTTGAGTCCGAACTCGTCATCCGCCACGTAGGCGTGGGATCCCGAGACCGCGACGTCCACTGCGCAGCTTGTCGGGCAGAACCCGATTTCCACCGGACAGGAGAGATCGGACACGTCGAGCACGCGGAGACCGACGTTGTCCGCCACAAAAGCGAGGGAGCCTGCGACGGCAACGCCGTTCGTGAAGAGGGGCGTCGGGAAACTGCCGATCTTGCGAGGAGCTGCCGGCGAAGAAACGTCCACCACGCTGACGCCCCAATTATCGTACGCCACGTATGCGTACCGGCCGATCAGGCCCACGTCAATCGCGTAGGTATCCGAAGCGATGAGACACGACCCGAGTTCGTTCGGGGCGCGTGGGTTCGACACGTCCACGATCCTCAATCCGGAGACCTCATCCGCCAGATAAGCGTACGTCCCGCGGACGAGGACCCCCGCGGTGGGACTTGGGGCGGGGCAGTAGCCGATTTCTTTGGGAGAAGTGGGTACGGACACGTCAACGATCCGCAGACCGCCGACCGGCTCGGAGCCATCCGCCAAGAACGCCAGCGAATCGATGACCTGCACTCCGACGATGAAGCCCTGATAGCGGCCGACTTCTCTGGGGCGGGAGGGGTCGGAGACGTCGATCACACTCAGGCCGCGTCGCTCGGTGGCGAGGTAGGCGAAGGAATCGGTGACGTCCACGGCGAAGGCGATCCCGCCGGAGGCCTGCCAGCGACCCACTACCCGCGGTGAAGTCGGGTTCGAGACGTCGATCACGCTGAGGCCGGCCGTTCCGTTGACCTCGCCGTCCGCGGTGTAGGCGTACCGGCCGGAAACGGCAAGACCCGTGGCTCGTCCTGGTGTGTCGCAGAAACCCAATCTGCGCGGGCGTGCGGGGTTGCTCACATCCCAGATCTCCAACCCAGCCCGCCCACACGCAACGTAAAGCCTCTGGCTGTCGTGCCGGTACACAAGCGCGCCGACGAGTCCCCGTGTGTGCAGGCGCTCTGAGATCTTGGTCAGATTCCCGGGGGATGAGGCATCGAGAATGTACACTCCGCCTCCGGAACCGAAGAAAATCAGCTTTCTGGCGGTGTCGCAGGCGATGGATCGTGCGAGTCCGAAAGGCCAGTTGCCCACAAGTCGCATGTTGAGCGAGTCCGGCTGCTGCGCCAAGACGATTCCCACCCACAGCAGGGGAGCGAGCCACCGTAGTTTGGTCACCCACCTCATCGCACCACCTCACAGACTGACAATCCGAGGCCGATGGTTGTCCTTCGACGTCCGGCTTGATCTACTGAGTTCGGACACCGCTCCGCAGCGGACCGCTGGGCGCCCTCTGACGCCCGATCGATCTTGCTCCAGTTCCCAGTAGCCGCGACCGACCGGGATCCGGGGGGCCAGACTTGGGTCGATTGTGCCAGTGCTCATTGGCGCAAGGCCTGTCCCTCCGTCTCGATTATCGGGCGCCGGGCAAGAGTCTTCAGCCGGGCAGCTGTCGAGAACCGCGAGCACACCGCGGAGTCAAAGAGCCGGCAGAGCAAACACCGGGTTCCCTCTGCGCGTGACAGTGCGAGATCTCTCGGTCCCAGGGGCCTTGCCCGAAGTTCTCCAGTGGGCCACAGAGATCATTCTCGCTCGCAATAGGGTTTCAGTTCGGCAACGTGAGGACGGCGAAAGCAGGGGTCGGTTCGCACCAATACACTTCCCGGCACCGTCTCTGTGGCTGCTGTGGCTCGGTGGTTCTTTCACAGACCACCGAAGTCGGATTTCTGGGTCGGGAACTTCCGCTCATGTCCGAAAATGCCGGGGAGCCCGATCCGCTCGCGGAGTTGCAGCTCTTACTGCATTTCGCTACATTTCTCTGGGTCAGTCGCTCCAGCGCGGGAGGGCAGGAGATGCGCAAACTGATGAAGTGTGCAGCTGTTTTCGCGGTGTGTGCGGGCATTGGGATCGGATCGGAGGCAGGACAGGCAGCAATGCTGAAGAGCAGGATGGATCTGCACACGGGCTGGCAATTTCGACAGGTTGGGACGGAGGCCTTCTACCCGGCGGAGGTGCCGGGTTGTGTCCACACGGACCTGCTGGCCAACGGGCTCATCCCGGACCCATTTTACCGCGACAACGAGTCGAAACTGCAGTGGATCGGCAAGACCAATTGGGAGTACGTGCTTCGCTTCGAGGTCCCGGACGAGATGCTCCGGCGCGACCGGATCGAGCTTGTCTGCGAGGGACTCGACACGTACGCCGACGTGGAGCTGAACGGAGCGCTCATTCTGCACGCCGACAACATGTTCCGCACCTGGCGGGTGGATGTGAAAGACCAGCTGCGAGCGCGGGAGAATATCCTGCGGATCCGGTTCCGGTCTGCGATCAACGAGGTCCTGTCAAAGCTTGAAAAGCTGGGGGTTCGGCTTCCCGCGTCGAACGACCACGGGGAGAAAACCAGCCCGTACACGCGCAAGGCTCCGTACCATTTCGGCTGGGACTGGGGACCGCGGTTCGTGACCTGCGGCATCTGGCGGCCGATCTACCTGCAGGCGTGGGATAAGGCGACGGTGCGCAGCGTGTACTTCGTCACCAGAGCGCTGAGCGACAGTCTGGCTCAGCTCGTAGCGGAGGTGGAGGTCGAGGCGCTAGAGCCCGGGAGCTATTCGGTCAGCGTTTTGAGCCCCGGTGGCGAATTCGCCACTCGTACAGTTGAGGTGGAGCTGTCTCCTGGACTTCAGACCGTGCGCGTTCCCTTCGAGGTCGAGAACCCGCGCCTGTGGTGGCCGAACGGCTACGGCGAGCAGAACCTCTACGCGGTGCGGGTGGAATTGAAAAGCGGGGACGCCGTGCTGGACCGAGTGGACGACCGCCTTGGTCTGCGCACGCTTGAACTGCGTCAAGAACCCGATCAGTGGGGCAAGAG
>CAYXFI010000381.1:0-3954 GCA_964464205.1 uncultured Cytophagia bacterium | reverse complement strand
GCCCGCCCCAGTAGCATCCCCGGGCCATCGACAGGACCATCACGCCATTCCCTCCGCTTGCTGGATCGCGGCGATCATCGCTCTGGCTTTGCTCCGGGTCTCTTCGTACTCCCGCTCCGGATCAGAGTCGGCCACAATGCCCGCTCCGGCCTGGACCGACGCGACCCCTTCCGACACCTGAATCGTGCGAATGGCGATACAGGTGTCCAGGTTGCCCGAGAAATCCAAATAGCCGACTGCGCCCGCGTACACCCCACGTGCGTCCGGTTCCAGCTCGTCGACGATCTCCATCGCCCGCACTTTCGGTGCGCCGGACACCGTACCCGCGGGGAAACAGGCGGCCAGGGCGTCAAGAGCGTCCAGCTCGGGTCGAAGCTCGCCAACCACCGAGGACACCAGGTGCATGACGTGCGAGTACCGCTCCACCTTCATGAACTCCGGCACGGAGACGCTGCCGTACCGACAGACCCTTGCCAGATCGTTGCGCCCGAGGTCGACCAGCATGAGATGCTCGGCCCGTTCTTTCTCGTCGTGAATCAGTTCCCGTTCAAGGGCCAGATCCTCTTCGTGAGACCGGCCCCGAGGCCGCGTCCCTGCGATCGGTCGCGTTTCCACTTTCCTCCCCTCAACGCGGATCAGCATTTCCGGTGAGGCGCCAGCCAGTTCGAGGCCACCAGTGTCGAGGTGGAACATGTAGGGAGACGGGTTCACCGCCCGTAAGCGCCGGTAGAGATCGACACCGCCGACCGAAACCTCGCCATCGAAGCGCTGCGCGAGCACCACCTGGATCACGTCGCCGGCGTAGATGTACTCCTTGGCTCGCCTCACGATCTCCACGAAGCGGGAACGGGGCATGTTGGAAACCGGCTCAAAGCTGGCGCCCCCAGGACTGGGCAGCGGGTCCACGGGACGGAGCAAAAGGCGTTCGATCTCACGAAGGCGATCGACAGCCCGCTGGTAGTCTTCGCGCGGGGAGCCTTCGGGTCTGGCCAGTACGATGATCAGCATTTCGCGCCGGAGGTTGTCGAAAGCGATGATCTCGTCGAAGAACATCCACAGCATGTCGTCTACGACGCGTGGTTTGGTGGAGGGGACCTTTTCCCAAAGACGCACGGCCTCGTATGCGACGTAGCCGACGGCACCGCAGGCAAATCGGGGGAGCTCGGAGAGTTGAGGAGTCCGGTAGCGAGCAAGCAAGTTCCGCAGCTCGGCCACGGGGTCCGCTTCTTTCGAGTAGTTTCGTTCGCCGGCAACCTGTACCTCCCCGCCGCGGCTGCGGAACACGAGGAACGGCCGGGCCCCGAGGAAGGAGTAGCGTCCGACGTCTTTTCCCCCTTCCACGCTCTCCAGCAGGAAAGACCGTCCGGAAGATCGACGCATCTTCAGGTAGGCGGACATCGGGGTCTCGGTATCGGCGAGGACTCGCCGCGCCACCGGCACGCACAGGCCCTTCCCATGGTGTCGCTCAAACGTGCTGAAATCCGGCAGGATCGTGTCCATCTCGCTGGCCTCCACAAAAACAAAAAGGCCACGGGGGTACGCCCGTGGCCTTTTGCTTTCGTCCGTATGTGCTGCGTGTCAGCTACTGTCCGAGCGTACCCGTCCCACCGATGGCCAACGCCACCACCACCAAGCAGTGGAGCGGGTGTCGAACAGCCGCTGAGTCACCAATTCACCTCGATCGCGCGATTCTCACCAAGATCGATCCTCCCAGTGGTTGCCACGAATCTAACAAATTCCAGGCGAATTTCAACCCCTTTTTCGCGTTCGGGTGAGCAAATCGCCTACCGCACCAGATCCCGCCGTGCCGATCCACCATCTACCCTCCTGACAAACTCACCGATCGCCCGACGGATCTGATCGCGGACACGCCGGAACGTGCGCCTCACATCTTCTTCCGTGCCTCTCACCGCAGCGGGATCCTCGAAGCCCATGTGGAGGAGCCGAACCCTTTCTTCTGGGAAAGAGGGACACCTTTCGCGGGCGTGATCGCAAACGGTGATGACGTAGTCGAAAGGGCGATCCAGGAATTCGGCGATGTCTTTCGGCCTGGCAGTCGTCAGATCGAAACCCACTTCCCGCATCACTTCGACGGCCATGGGATGCACCCGTTCGGCGGGGGCGATTCCCGCCGAATGGACTTCCCAGTCAGGCCGAAACTCGCGCAGGAAAGCCTCGGCCATCTGGGATCTGCACGAGTTCTGGGTACAAAGGATCAACACTCTCCTGGATCTTCCACCCACGAAATACCCTCCGCTCCTACCCAGCAGTCTCTCTCGACGTTTCAGTTCCCGCCTCTGGGCACCGGCTCTGGCTCTTGGAACGGCCGCTGACGCCGACGAGCTGGTGCCCCTCCCTCTTCGCCCCGGGACGCCGTTCCCACGAGCAGCTCCTGCCCGCCCTTCAAAACCGGTGCACATCACCTGCAACGCTCCGGGGAAAAGGCAGTTCCGAGCGGTGTGTCTTCCTTCTCCCCATGGAGCGCCCAACGACCGCAGTCGCCCCCTGGGGCTTTTCTCGGCCCCCGGTCTTTGGACCGTCGAGCTCTCCGCCTACCGCGAAGAGCAGACTAAGGCAAGACGAGTAGCGACCCTTTTGCCCAACCGCCGGCCACCGGGCGCCCTTGATTTTCCCCAGCCGCTACCGTATATTGGCTCGACCTTCCGAGCGAGGGGTGGGAGAAAATGAGCTACATCAAACGGATCACCGACTGGCCGGAGGACGAGCGCCCCCGCGAGCGGCTATTGCGAGCAGGGGCGGAATCCCTCTCGGATGCGGAGCTCCTGGCCATCATCCTGCGCGTCGGGGGACGAGAGGGCAGCGCCATCGATTTGGCTCGGCATCTGTTGACAACGGCGGGCGGATTCCGCGGTCTCGAGCGAATGAGCACCGCCGAGCTGTGCCGGATCCCCAACGTGGGCCCGGCCAAGGCAGCCCAGATCAAAGCAGCCCTGGAAATTGGCAAGCGTTTCCGGACCGAGCGCGGCGACGAGGGCGATCGCGTGCACTCCAGCGACGACGTCTACCACCTGGTCGGTCCCTCGATGCGAGACCTGCCCCGGGAGGAATTCCGGGTGCTCTTTCTGACGCAGCGGAACGAAATCATCGCCAACAAGGTGATCTTCGAGGGTTCCCTCACGGAGAGCGTCGCCAGCCCGCGAGAGATCCTGCGCGAAGCTCTCAACCTCTCGGCGGCCTGTCTGGTCCTGGTCCACAATCACCCCAGCGGTGACCCCACGCCGTCCAGCGAAGACCGCGCGGTCACCCAGCGCATCCGGGCGGCCGGAGAGACGATGGGCGTGACCCTGCTCGATCACATCATCATCGGGAAAAACGGCTACTTCAGTTTCGCGGACCACGGGCTTCTTTAAAATGGACACCTCGGGCGACCGGACAGTCCTGGAACTGCGCGGCATCTCCAAGTCCTTTCCGGGAGTACAGGCACTGCGGGACGTCAACTTCGACCTGCGGGAGGGCGAAGTCCACGTGCTCCTCGGGGAAAACGGCGCGGGCAAATCCACCCTGATGAAGATCGTGACCGGCGCGCTGCGCAGGGACTCCGGCGAAATCCGCCTGTTCGGGCAACCCGTCGACATTCGAACTCCCCACCAGGCCTTGGCGGCTGGCATCAGCATGGTCTACCAGGAATTCAACCTGGCGCCCCACCTGACCGTGGCGGAGAACATCTTCCTGGGCCGCGAGCCGGTGCGCGACCCCTGGTTGGGCGTGGTGGACGGCCGGAAGATGCGCGAGGAAGCCCGTGCCCTGCTGCGACGCCTGCGCCTGGAGATCGATCCCGATACACCGGTGGCGCGGCTCACGGTGGGTCAGGCGCAACTGGTGGAGATCGCCAAAGCCCTCTCGGCCCGGGCTCGCATCCTGATGCTCGATGAGCCCACTGCTTCCCTCACGGAAGCCGAGATCGACGAGCTCTTCGAAATCATCCGGCAACTC
>CAYXFI010000380.1:0-3964 GCA_964464205.1 uncultured Cytophagia bacterium | reverse complement strand
AAACCCGCGCCGGGCTGGAGGAGGCACGGGGCAGGATTGAGCGTCTCGCGGTGGAGATCCAGCGGATCAGTCGGCGCAACCAGCGGTTGCTGGCTACCCTCGGGGAATTGCAGGCCAAGCAATACGAAGCCGTGATGGAAGCCGCCGGACTGCTGACCGGGACCTACAGCGACCGGGGGACGGACAGCTCGCGGGTTTCTCTCTGCGACGTGGTTGCGTGAGACCCGTAGGCGATAGCCAAAGAGGCACAGAGCCATGTCCACACTGAGCGGTATCCTGGAGATGAGCAAGCGCGCCCTGATGGCGCACCAGATGATCTCCAACGTCATTGGCAACAACGTGGCCAATGTCAACACCCCGGGCTACTCACGCCAGTCCGGCGAACTGGTGCCGTCACCTGCCGTGCACACGCCCTGGGGTCCGCTGGGAACGGGGGTGGATGTATCGCAGGTGAGGCGACACCGCGACGCGTTCCTGGACCAGCAGTACCGCGGCAGCGTGGGCAAACAGGCGCACTGGAGCGTGATCTCCCGCTCACTCTCCGAGATTGAAGCGATGTTCAACGACCCGGGCGACAGCGGTCTGCAGGCGGCTCTGGACGACTTCTGGAACGCCTGGAGCGACTTGGCCAACGATCCCGAGAACAGCACTGCCAGGACGGTAGTGCGCGAGAAGGGTCAGGCCTTGACCCGGGCGTTCCACCGGATCGCCAGCTACCTGCGGGACCACATTGAGGCCGTCGACAGGGAGGCGCGCAAGCTGGTTCAGGACGCGAACGAACTCTTGCGGCAGGTGGCCGATCTGAACGGCAAGATCAAGACCCTGCAAGCGCAAGGGGGATCGGCCAACGAGCTGAAGGATCAGCGAGATCGGTTGTTGGATCAACTCGCCGAGCTGGTGGGGGCGAGGTCCATCGAGTCCTCGGATGGTACGGTGCGCGTGCTGGTGGGCACGGAGGTGCTGGTAGAGGCCACCCGTTACAGCGAAATTCAGATGGCCGATGAGGGTAGGAATGGACTCGTTCTGGCCGAGTTCGTTGGTCCTTCCGGCCAGGAGCTCGATCCCCCGGAAAGCAAGCTGTCCGGTTTGCTGCAGTTGAGAGACGAAACTCTGCAGGGCTACCTGGACGACTTGGACGCCATTGCCTCCAATCTGGTGCGTGAGGTGAACTTGCGGCATCGTCAGGGCTACACTTTGGATGGCTCCAAAGGAGGCGATTTCTTCGACGCCACAACCCTGACGGCCGCGGACATTCGCCTCGACAACTCCATCGTACAGGATGTGAACAACATCGTGGCCTCTCGGGACGAGAATCCGGGAAACAACGACATCGCCCTTGCCATCGCCTCGCTGCGTTGGCAGAAGGTGATGAATGACGGGACTGATTCGTTGCTGGAGTACTACTCCGGTCTGATCGGTCGGGTGGGAAGTCTCGCTGCTGAGGCCGAGGATGCCGTGGCCAATCAGGAGCTAATCACGGAGACCCTCGATAACCAGCGGTTGCGCGTCCAGGGCGTATCGCTTGACGAGGAGATGGCCGAGCTGATCAAGTTTCAGCACGCCTACCAGGCTTCGGCCCAGGTGGTGACGGCGGTGGACGAGATGATGCGTACCGTGCTCGCCATGGTTCGCTAATGACGAGGTGATGAGGTGAGGATCAGTCACCAGGAAGTGTTTCGCACGATCGTCCGCAACATCAACGCGCCCTACCAGCAAATGCTGGAAGACCAGATCGAAATCGCGACGGGCAAGAAACTGAACCGGCCCTCGGACGATCCCTCGGGTGCGGAACGGGCGATCGAGATTCGTTCCAAGCTCAACGCGATCGACCAGTACCGTAAGGGCATTTCGGACGCCCGCGCCTGGCTCTCGCAGGCCGAAACGGAACTGGACCGAGTGGAGGATCTGTTGACCCGCGCCAAGGAGCTGGCCATTCAGGGCGCGAACGACACGCTCACCGACGCCGATCGCGACTCACTGGCTCAGGAGGTCAATCAGCTCCTCGAAGATCTGGTGACCGCCGTCAACAGCACGTACAACGACCGCTACGTCTTCGCCGGGTCAGCGACTCGGCAGGCCCCGGTGGTGGTGCAAAGGGACGAGAACGACAAGATCACGGGCTACTCCTTCCAGTCCAATTTGGACACCGTACGGCGTGAGATCGACGCGGGCGAGTACGTGGAAATCGAGCTCCCCGCACAGCAGACCTTCGGAGGCGAGGACGGTGCCCTCTCCGTCTTGATCGACCTGAGGGATGCGCTGGAGCAAAACCGGCCGGGAGAGATTCGCGAGGCGATTGACCGGCTGGACCAGGCGCTGGAGAAATCGCTCGAGAAGCGGGCGGAAATCGGCGCCCGGATCAATCGGCTGGACCGTGCGTCGCAGCGGCTGGACGAACAGGAACTGCAATTGACAACCCTTCTGTCCGAGATTGAGGACGTGGACGTGGCTCAGAAGGTAATGGACCTTCAGGGTCACGAGATGGCGTATCGAGCCGCACTCGCGGTGGGTGCTGAGCTGATGGGCGAAAGTCTGCTCGACTACCTGGGTTGAGGCCGATGGCTGAGACACTGACCAAGAAGGCGGAACCGGGGACCTGGCGAGAGATCGACACCAGGCGCTGGGGCAAACTTCGCTACCGGGAGGAGGACGTGATCCGCTTTCCTCGGGGCCTGTTGGGGTTTGAGGCACTCCGCCGGTGGGCCATCTTCGTAGCTGAGGACCACGAGCCGTTTCAGTGGATGATTTCCCTCGACGACCCCGACGTGGCGTTCGTAGTAGTCGATCCGCTGCTGATCTGTCCCGACTACAGCCCGAAAGTAAGCCAGCGCGAACTGGAGGAACTCGAACCGGACTCGCCGGAGGACATACGCGTGCTCGGCATTGTGACGCTCGGCAAGACCCCGGAGGAATCGACGATCAATCTCAGCGGGCCCCTTTTCATCAACATCAGGAAGAAGTTGGGGAAGCAAGTGGTGCTGCTGAGTAGCAAGTATACGACAAAGTACCCCATTTTCTCGAAAAAGACGTAGTCCGCGGCTAAACGAGGGTAAGGAGTTCCTCGTGCTTGTCCTGACAAGGAAGTTGGGAGAAAGCATCGTCATCGGCGACAACATCCGCGTGACGGTGGTGGAAATTCACGGGAAGCAGGTGCGCCTCGGGATTGAGGCCCCCAAGGAAGTGAGCGTTCACCGAGGCGAAGTATACGAGCGGATTGTTGAGGAGAACAAGCGCGCTGTGGGCGCGGGCCCGGCAACCCTGAACCAGATCGCACGCGAGTGGGGAAGCGGAAACGAGACAGCTGGTGACTCACGGGATGCGAATTGAAGCGGCAGCGGTTCGCGGCCATGTGTCGACGGGAATTCCGTGGTTCACTCTGTTGCTTCGCTTGTACGAGGTGAGCGCACGACTGGAGGATAGAGAATTTGAGGAGTCGTTGCTTTCGAGCTTCAGGCCGGACCAAGTGCGTGAGGATCAGTCAGATGTGTCCGTGAGATGATTTTCGGTCGGAAGACCGGCTGGAACCAAAGTGAAGCTGGGAATCTGAATGCGGGTCTGCACCTCGCAGAACTTTCGCGGGGGCCGAAAAACGATAGCGATGCGAGACCGTCGTAAGGGGGATTCTTGGCGTAGCTCCAAGCCGGGGCCGGTGAGCGCGACGGTACGGCAGTCGGGGTCAGCCGATAGTTGGCAATGCGTCGATCCTGTGTCGAATGTCTGGCCGAAAAGCCACCTGGTATTTTTGCGCAGAACGTGATCAGAAAAGGTTGCGGGAGTGGAGATGGCGAAGGTACTGGTCACAGGAGGCGCCGGTTTCATTGGATCACACGTAGCCGAGTTCTACGCCCGACAGGGCTGGGAGGTTACCGTACTGGACAATCTGTCCCGTACATCCATTTTCGCCGGAAAGCTTAGGCCGGGCCTTTCGAACTGGTCCTACCTGCATCAGATCCGGGGCGTTCGA
>CAYXFI010000379.1:0-3995 GCA_964464205.1 uncultured Cytophagia bacterium | reverse complement strand
ACAGCGGCTCAACATTCGCGCAGTAGACAAGGAGAACGGTCTGGAAGCGGCACGAGCGGTCGTCCCGCAGGTGGCCGGAGCGGCCTTCAGCGTAGCCCTCGAGAACCTGACTGTGGGTCACAGCTACTGGATCGACCCCTACGCGGTCCACAACGGCATCGAGCGCTACGACGCTCCACCGGCAGACCACGCCTGGCGGATGGACCTGGACAACGTTCCCGGCGATACGACCCTCCAGTTCAGCCACAACACGAACTTCACGAACATCGGCTGGGAGTACCTTTTGAGTGTGCGCTTCAGCGGCATGAACCCGCACGTCGGTCAGCGACTGTTCCTCCGAGTGGTGGATTCAGCGACAAACGAAGAGGTCGGAAGGGCGACCGCTCGTTCCGTTCCAGGCCCCGACTTTGCCGTTGCGGTTCCCGGCATCCAGCCCGGGCGAACCTACCACGTGGACTTCTTCGCCGATCGCGACGGGGATGGCCAGTACGATCCGCCACCCACGGATCACGCCTGGCGAATCTCAGGTGTGGCAGCCAACGGGGACACGGCGGTGGACTTCGCGCACAACACCAGCTTCACCGACATTCAGTGGCCCCACTTGCTGACTCTCCAGCTCGTCGGGATGAACCCCCACGTCGGGCAGAAATTCGAAGCCCGACTACTCGTCGAGGCCACATGGGAAGAACTCGGCCGTGCGACGATACCCGCCGTCCCCGTGCCGCACTTTCAGATCCGTTTCCCGGGGCTCAGGCAGAGCGGGGTCTACCAGCTCGACTTCTACGCGTATCACAACGGGAACGGTCGGTACGACCCGCCGCCCGTCGATCACGCCTGGCGCGTGGTTTCCCCTACACCGACGGCGACACGACCGTGATCTTCATCCACAACACCTCTTTCGCGGACATTCTGCGGCCTGAGCCGACGGGGACCACGACCGGGGGCACGATCCAGGTGCCCCTCTTCTTCGCCCTCGAGCAAGACTACCCCAATTCCTTCAACATGGGGTGGGTGATCGCGTTCACCTTGCCGGATGCGGTGCGTGCGCGGATCTCCGTGTACAACGTGCGCGGCGAGCACGTGGCTACCCTGCTGGAAGAGGACCTACCTGCTGGCAAGCACCAGGTGACGTGGAACGGCCTGGATGAGCACGGAACCCCCGTACCGAGCGGCGTCTACCTCTACCGCCTGGATGCCGGGGGCTGGTCCCAAACGCGGCGGATGGTTTTGATGAAGTAAGGACAGGATCGGAAAGCAGAATTCGGGCGCCGGCCATTCGTCGCCGCGTGGCCGGCGCCACCAACTGCGCGGACGATTTCGCGTCCCTCTTCCCGTGGCCCCCCGAAGTTCGCCGGTCAAAAGCCTTCGCCTACCAGCACATCGTCACCAGACGCCCTTCCCCTGATTTCAGTCCCGAATGATGGTCTCGCGCTGAATCTCCGGATCCGTGAAGATGTCGAACTCGTCGCGGCTCCGGGTGGAGAATTCCGAGACGACGGCCCCCTCCGGCCCGGCCTGGAACCAGTGGAGCGTGTCCGGCGGCAGGGTGTACTGATCGCCCGGATTCAGCTCAATCTCGTGCCACACAGTGTACCATTGCTCCCTTCCCTCCGGTGGCTTCGCCTTCGGGCTGGGCGTCGGCTCGCCCGGAACGTACAGGTACACCTTCCCCCAGCGGCAGCGGAAAGTCTCTTCTTTCCCCGGCTCACCTTCCACCGGAGGATGCCGGTGCTCCGGACACGTCTGACGCGGGAACAGCACCAACTCTTTCGCGCACACGCGCTCCGTGTTCACGTACACCAGTAGTTGAAGCCCCGTCTTTTCCAGTTCCCCCAGCCCGAAGTCCGCCACTTCGATTCGCTTTTTCTCCTCCTCGGTCACAACGATCCCGGCCCTCGCAAAGTACTCAAGCGTCCTCCGTACCGCATCCTCATACTCAGCGCGGGTGATCATCTTGCGCCTCCCTCAGCGTGCCAGCAGTTTCACGTCGAACAGACGGTTGGGCTCGAAAATGTCCACGTACCGCTTGCGTCCGAGCTCGTCAAAGGGCACTAAGAACCCGAAGATCAGACCGACCTCCTCTCCGGCTCGCAGCTCCAGCCCTACCTCGCATTGCCTGCGAAGGGCCAGTTCCACCACCCAACGTCCCCCTTTCTTCGAGGCGGCCGCATCCACTTCCATCTGCGCAGCCAGCTTGGGGTCGTCGAACGGCCAGCGTTCCGGCTCGGTGCAGTTCAACACGCGGACGCGAACGTGAGCCCCGACGGTCGAGTCGGGTTCCACGTCGAGCCTCAGATTGTCTCGACCGAGGAACCAGCCATCCGCGTCGGCGTCCACCTGGACTTTGAACGGCGCCGGGCGCTCCAGTGCAAACCCCAGGTACAGCGCCGAAGAGTCCCAAGCAGCGTAGACGTCGGCGTTGATGCGGACGTCCCGAAGCTGGGCGAAGGGCACCCACTCTCCCTCTTCGAGTGAACCGTCAACCTTCGGGTTGCCCGGGTGAATCACGGGATCCACCGGAAAGAGGGGTGCAGGATCTTTTTCGTCAATCAGACCGTCGCCATCCGTGTCGCGCCAGGCGAGATTGGGGAATAAGTGCCCGCCCCCGTACGTCTCCTCCACTCCCTCGATAACCCAATTCGAGAAACCGATCTCCGCGTAGTCCGACGCACCGTCGCCGTCCGTGTCGATTCGCCGTGGGCTACTACGCAGGCGGCGCTCGTCGACCGGTACGGGCGGTTCGTCATCCGGGATGCCATCGCCATCCTCGTCGACGGCCGTCCTGATCTCTCCCCACTTCAGATCGAACCAAAAATCATGCGGCCAGTTGCGTAGGAGGTAAGCGTTCCCGTCGAAATGTTCGCCGAAATCCGCCGCAGTGCCGATCGTCGGCGAGAAATGGTTGAACCAGTACTCTGGGTAGCCGCTCAGCATGAAGAGTTCGTCGAGCTGGTGATGAAACTCGTGCACCACAAGCCAGTTGTTGCCGCTGAAGTGGTGCGCTCGGGTAGCTTCCCACCACGAAACCCCGTACCTGCCGTTGGCTCCGAGTCCGGAAGTAAATGCACCTCCTCTACCGGCCAGCTCCCAACGCTTCTCTTCTTCCAGCCACTTCTGCAAGCAGGCGATGTAGAACACGGCACGGTACTGCTCGGGATCTTTGCCGGCCTTGCGAAGCACTTCCTCGATCTTCCCTTCTGCAGGCGGGTAGTAGCTGAGATTGGCGAAAATCTCGCTGCGTTCCATCGGTTCTCGCACCACCACTGTGTCCACGTCCAGGAAGAAGCGCATGCCCGAGTTCATCCAGTAGAATCGCGCGCCGTCGAACACCTGCGTCAGGATCCGACGGATCTCGGCCTCCGGTAGTGGAGGCGGCGGCTCTCCGTTCGGTCCGACGTAGCGCGGATCGCGTACGTTCGCGAACAGAATGGCGACAGCCGGAAGCCTGACGTAGTGCATCCGGCCTTTCGGAGGCGGCACAACGAAGGGGAACCGACGCGAAGGTCTCGTGTACGGGGGCACACTTTCGACTGCCGGCGTGATCTCGACGTGGATCACCTGGGACGGCTTCAGTCCCGATACCTTAAGCCTGTGCTCCACTGACGGACGCGCTTCTCTCTTCACTCCGAGCAATTCCTCGCCCCGGAACACGCTCGTGACGGCTACGACTGGCTTGCTGCTCTTCCACCGGATCTCGGCTTTCTTCCCGCCGCTGAAGCGCACCTGCGGCCGTGCTTCGTACAGGTCCGCATCGAGCTTCAAGATTCGACCGGCGCCGTAGTCCGCCACCCAGAGCGTACGGCCGTCCCACACACATCCCCAGGGCACAATCCCGCGGAGAGCCCAACCCTCGAAACGGGCCAAGACCTCTCCTGCTCGATTCAACTTCACCACTTCATTCCCGCGGCTCACAAACAGGGACGGCCCGGCGAGCGCCACAGCCCGAGGATGGGTGTAGCCGCTTCGGGTTTCTCCCAGGAGAACTGCGCGATGGC
>CAYXFI010000378.1:0-4000 GCA_964464205.1 uncultured Cytophagia bacterium | reverse complement strand
TTCGAGGAAGTACAGGCCGTATCCAGTGCCGATGTAGAGCTTTCCGCGGTGACGAGCGATGGCCTGGACACTGCCCTCGAAGCCGTGCGCTTCGTCCAATCGGGCAAATGGGGAAGTGATTTCGAACCTCGCCACCCCATTGTCCAGGGCAACCCACAGCCCTCCTTGCCGATCCACAAACACGTACTTCGCGCTCTGATCCTTGATTCCGGCTCGTTTGTCCAGCACGCGGAGAAGATGCCCCTGCGCGTCCAGCACGACCACACCGCCGCGCAGCGTGGCAATAGCGAACCAGCCGTTCGGTAGCACGGTGCCGTGGTACAGAAGATTCCGCTTCAGGTACGAATCGGCTTCGGTTCGAAACGGGGAAAAGTCCGAGCCGTCGTAGATGAGAAGGCCTGCGCCACGGGAGCCCACGAGCAGCTTACGCTCTCCGTAGGGCAAGAGGACGTAGATCGGGTCTTCGGCGAAACGTTCGCCTTTGGGGACGAGCTGCAGAGAGTCGTCCACCAGTCGCATGAGGCCCACCTGCCGTTGCCGGACGTAGATCGTGTCGCGCACGGCGAACGCCACGTGGAACGAGTGCTCTGGTTTCCAGACGCGGAGACGCCCGTTTGCCCAGCGGAAAATGTACTCCGACGAGCGGAAGTAGACCCCGTGCGAGGTAGCGAGGGTTTGCCAGACCTGGCTGAACTGGCGGTATTCCGGAGGAACCTCCGGTAGAAGGGAGTGGAAGCGGGGGATTCCGAGCGAGTCAGGGGCGAGGTAGCCGAAGTCGCCGACCGATCCGAGGTAGACCGTCCCGGTTTCGTCGACCGCCAAGGAAGCCACCATCTCTCCCGGGATACGGATGAAGCGCCACGAGGTGCCGTCGAACTCCAGGAGGCCGGTCGTGTTACCGACGTAGATGACGCCGCGGGGATCCTGCGTCACGCACCAGTTCTGGCTGTGAGCCCGATACTCCCGCGGCGAATAGTAGCGTAGATACGGGACGCCGGTGTACCTCCATCGCCAGTTGAGCGAATCGGCCGTGGACTGGCCCACCAGGCCCAGAAGGAGCAGGGCGGGGATGACGACGACGGAGGAGCAGCGGCAACGTGGATGGTTCGCACCGAGCGGGGATGCCGGACCCGAATCCAACCCTGCAGGATGCTCATGCGCGAGGTTCATGAACGGTCTCGACTCAAGCGAGTTTTACCTGTCACTTCCAACAAAGCCGGCGGAAGGGACGTCCATACCGCACCGGCGCAGGGAACGCGGAGTTCCGCGCCGAGGAAGACAGAAGCGGCTTTGTGTGACGGCGCTTCTCAAAGTCGGGACTCACTCAAGCCAAAGCTGCAGAACCGTGTTGAATCTTGGGATCCGATGCGCTTCACCGGAAGCGCGGAGACCGGCGTACCGCGAGCCGTCAGAAAGTTAGCGAGTACAGGTACGCCGATCAAGCCACGTTTCATCCCGGGCTGGCGTGTGAGTCCTGGTCGGTTGGCGACCGTGCGTACCGGAGCGCGGCTGTCGCACCGGAAACGATGGCTTGGTCTCGACCGGGGGCGGCTTTCCCTTTGGCGCCCAACCCATCCGATGCCCGTTGTCGACGCGGCTGGCTGCTTCGCCAGTCGGACGCAGCCGGTGCACCCGGGTACCCTGCGCCGAGCTCGGATCAGGACCTCGCTTGGCCATTTTCTCGACTCCGGCGCGAGACGGGGTTTTGTATCGGCGCCCGGTAGAGACGCTTCTCGCCGCGGGTGCGAGCTAAGGGACCTGCCTCGAGTGCATTCGGCCTGGCCGCGACTCACTGTAGCGGCAACTCGTGGATCGTGCAGGAGTAGGGTTGGGTGTGGGACCAGGTGTTCGAAGCCCGGTCGACAACCGCGTCAGGGGTACGAAGGGGTTGTAGGGGTTCTGCTGCGCTCAGGCGGAAGGCCGCACGAGCACCGGGCACACCGAGCTCGGAATTCGCATGCCTTGCCGTCTCGCTGCCGACGCCGTAGTCGGACGCGTGTTAGGGCACTTGTCGGGGTTCACGCCATGGCTTGATGAAACACCATCCGGAAGTGGTACCCGTAGATCGACAGCGTGACGGCGAGGGGGAATAGGCGTGGCCTACGGAGAGCAGTCCACAGGAGCAGGGACCAGTAGTGCAGTCTCTCCTCACCCCGAACCCCGAGCACCCAGATGGACTTGAGGAAGGCGCCGAGCTGCTCCCTCTTGATTCGCTTGAAGCGGCCAGTCTTGGGCTGGTAGTCGCGCAGGAATTGCCGCACCCTGGCGTAATACTCCTTGGGTGAGTAGATGGTGCGCAGGACCTGTTTGTACCCTTCGATCAGGGTGTCGAGAGGCAGCCTCGGGATGATGTTGGTCGAGAAATCGGTGTTGTTCCCGGTCCACTGCAGGCGTATCCGGTTTTCGCGCTTCAACCTGGAGTACAGCTTGCTCAACTTCGGCGCATTGAGCAGCCCGACCATGGCGGTCACGATACCGCTCTCCTGGATGAAGCGTATGTGGCGCTCGAAAATGTTGGGCGGATCGGAATCGAAACCGATGATGAATCCCCCTTGAACCTGCAGGCCGTTTCGGTGGAGCGTGCGCACGGCAGTCAGCAGGTTGCGGCGCCGATTCTGGAACTTATTGCATTCAGCCAGACTTTCCTCGTTCGGTGTTTCGATGCCCACGAACACGGTGTCAAAACCGGCCTCGACCATTAGACGCATGAGCTCAGGGTCGTCAACCAGGTTGATCGAGACCTCCGTGTTGAACACGAAGGGGCGGCGGTGCCTGCGGTTCCATTCGGCGATGGCGGGGAGGAGTTCGCGCTTCAGCTCGTTCTTCTTTCCGATGAAGTTGTCGTCCACGAAGAACACCCCGCCTCGCCACCCTCGCTCGTAGATCGCGTCCAGCTCGCGCAGGACCTGTTGGGTTGTCTTGGTCCGCGGCACTCTACCGAAAAGGGCCGTGATGTCGCAGAACTCGCAGTCGTAGGGGCAGCCGCGGGAATACTGGAGATTCATAGAGTTGTAGGGTTCTAGATTCACCAGATCCCAGCGGGGCACCGGCGTCTGTGTCAGATCGGCGAAACCACTGGACTTGTAGATGTGGCGGGGGCGGCCTTGGGCGAAGTCGGCCAGAAACTGGGGCAAAGTGAGTTCGGCCTCATTCAGGATAAGGTAATCGACGTCGTCGAAGAGTTCGGGTTCCTCAGTGAAAAGCGGCCCGCCGGCGGCAACCGGCACTCGCTTGGCCTTACAGAGGTCCACGACCTCACGGACGGAGGGTTTCTGAACCTCCATGGCGCTGATCATGACCAGATCGGCCCAGGCGACGTCTTCTTCGCGCAACGGTTGCACATTGATGTCCGCCAACCGGAGCCGCCATGATTCCGGTAGCATCGCCGCGGCCGTCAGCAGGCCGAGCGGTGGGTAGACGGCTTTCTTCTTGACGAACTTGAGCGCGTGTTTGAAGCCCCAGAACGTCTCGGGATACTGCGGATAGACTAGTAGAACCTTCATGACTCACCTCGATAGTGTGAATTGGTGATACGCTGTTTCCGCGAAGTGGAGGTCTGCAGGATGGGTGTGGATTCTCCTGGGGTGTCTCCGACGCAATTACTACTGTACTCGTCCCCTCCCGACTGGCACAAGCGAGCCAGCCGCCGATACACTACCCCGCACGACTTCAACGTACAGATAAATCTGCGGGGATGCAAGAACAAACTTAGGAAATCGCAGAAAGTTGAGAAATCTTCTTCAGCAACCTCCGCAACGCCGCTCCATCCTCGCTATCGCTCAGATTGCGGTTAAGGAGGTGCATGTCGCGGCAAGGGAGGTATCCTGCCGGCGGCTTCGTCGTAGATTCCGGCCAGCGTGGCAAGGGTCTGCTGGCCAGTGGAACGAAGTCGGTCTCGCGCTCCGTACGCGAGGGACAGGCCGGCGTACGGCTGGCCCAAGGCTCTGACTCCCGGAGTCCAGCAGTCGAGGAGTCGCGAAACCACAACTCGCACTTCGAC
>CAYXFI010000377.1:2703-4002 GCA_964464205.1 uncultured Cytophagia bacterium | reverse complement strand
GGCTGGATCCCGCACCAACACGCGGCCCGCTCTTTGTACCCGTCCGTCGGTCGGGTGATTCCAGTTCGCTCTCGCTGCGGCGCCACAAAGCGCTGCGCGATCGTAACGACATCAGGTGCGGACTCCCCTGCCCCGCGCCTGCCCCGATTCGAACCACCAGCTCAAGGCCACCACTACGAGGTAACCGATCGCGAGAGCCAGCTCTATTCTGGCGAAACGCAGTCCGAAACCACCGGTCAGCATGTAGGCGAAAGAAAATGGCAACAGCAACAACGCCGAGTAGCCGAACGCCGAGGGGGGAGCCGGTCCAAGGCCCACTAGCTCCAGCACCAGCAGCAGTCCACTCGCCAGAGAAGCCAGAAGGAGAACCAGGACAAAACAGGGCACGAGTAGTAGCCCACCCACCAGCAGAACGCCGCCGAGAAGCAGTCGATCGAGCTTGCGGAAGAACCGTCCGTCGATGATGCGCTCATCCCCGGGTGAGAGCCGCCAGTCGAACTGACGCACCACCCCGTTCGGCTGCCGCAGAAGAAACCGCCCCTGTTGCACCACGATGGTGCGAGGCTTCACGTCCTCCGCCAGCAGGTCTTCCCAGGGATCGAGCAACAACCGCCAGCCATGAGGCAACGAGATGGGCTTCAGAGGAGGCACGTCGCCGAGCAGCTCAAACCGGTCGCCCTTCACGCGGACCGCGGGCCACTCTTCCCGCAAGATACGAAGCGTGTCTCTCGCAAAGGGGAAAACCGTGTGCAGGAGGCGGTAAGTCAAACCGAGGCTCAGGAGAAGGGCGGCAGCGAGCAGCATCAGCCACGGCCGTGAGGACCAACGCTCCGAGAGCCTCGCTGCGGGACCCGGGACGCTACTCGCGGAAGACTCGACCACCTATCCCTCCGATGCTGTGATGGCACCTGTGCTCAGAGGACCGAACCCGGTCTCCTACTCACTCAGAACACAAGGTAGCGAAAAACACCGGAGAAAGCAACGCCCTGCGGTAGGTGCAGGGCCTGGGACTGCGGCCACAGGGTGATGAGCGGGCGTCCGGACAGGATGGGGGCAGGCCAGTCGTCTTGGGCGGTCCTCCGGTGATCGGAGTCGAGGGAACGGAATCGGGTGAGAGTTGGGAAAACCGTCGAAGAGACCCGCCAAGTCGCCCATCACCACGAAGACACGGAGACCACAGAGGACCCCACAGAGAGATCCGAGGGTCCGAATGCCTCCGGTGGTAGGCTGCT
The DNA here is from genome assembly GCA_964464205.1 of uncultured Cytophagia bacterium. Classification (GTDB taxonomy): domain Bacteria; phylum Zhuqueibacterota; class Zhuqueibacteria; order Oleimicrobiales; family Geothermoviventaceae; genus Zestofontihabitans. The sequence continues at coordinate 2,770 of CAYXFI010000377.1, read as the reverse complement.
GACGCAGAACCAGACCCGGAACATCGGAACACAGGGGACAACCATTCCCCTGACCGTGGAACTCGAA
>CAYXFI010000377.1:0-2603 GCA_964464205.1 uncultured Cytophagia bacterium | reverse complement strand
GCCGGCGATCAGCCGTACTCCAGAGCCTCTTCTTCGCCGCGCAGCACGCGCAGGGCCCCCTCGGCCATCGCTTCCATCTCCAGTTCGCCGGGATACCGTATCAACCTGGAGATGTAGCTGACGCGCTCAGCAATCCAGCCGCAGAGCATCTCCGAATGGGCCAGTCCCCCGGTGAGCACGATTGCGTCCACCTGTCCGCGCAGCACCGTGGCCATGGCGCCAATCTCTTTTGCAATCTGGTAGGCCATGGCTTCGTAGACTTCACGAGCCTTCTCGTCCTGCTCCTCGTGGATTCGCCGCTCCACCTCCCCGGCGTCATTGGTGCCGAGGTAGGCCACAAGCCCGCCTTTGCCCATCACGAAACGCCGCATCTCGGCTTCGGAGAACTCGCCGGAGTAGCACAGGCTGATGAAGGGCTGCAGCGGGAGACCGCCGGTCCGCTCGGGCGAAAAGGGCCCATCGCTGCTAGCGTCGTTGACGTCGATGATGCGCCCGCCCTTCACCGGCGCGATCGAAATGCCCCCGCCCAGGTGCGCCACCACGAAATTGGCCGCGTCGTAGTCGATCCCCAGCTGCTGTGCCGCACGTCGTGCAACGGCGTGGATGCTGAGCGAGTGGGCTAGCGCCCGGCGCTCGATGCGCGGATGACCGGAGTAGCGCGCCAGAGGTTCGAATTCGTCCACGGACACGGGATCCACGACGAACGCGGGGCAGCCGACTTCATCGGCAATCGCCTTTGCCAGCGCGCAGCCCAGGTTCGAGATGTGCTGCCCCTGCACGCCTACATGAGCGTCCTCGATCATCCGGTCATTCACCCGGTACGTTCCGCCCCGCAGGGGACGCAACAAACCGCCCCTTCCCACCACCGCGTCCAGGGACGCGGCGGGAATACCGCTTTCCTCGAGAAAGCGCCGAACGACGTCCCGCCGAAACTCGAACTGTTCCCAGAGGTCGTCCGAATCCCCCAGCTCTTCGGGAGAGTGGGAAATTCGTTCCGACCGCACCGGCCTTGCGTCCTCGAAGATCGCCACTTTCGTCGAAGTGGACCCTGGATTGATCACGAGAATGCGAAATCCCGGATTCGACATGCCGCTCCTCCCCTTCTCCTCCTCAGAGCGCAACGCACGTTCCGACCGCCGGAAGCCTCCATGCCCGAAGAGGGCCCCAGTGAGCCCGGGACTCCGGCAGCCGATTGAGCTCGGGAATTGCCACGTCCGGACCCACCTCGGGAGAGGGCCGCACCACAGACGTCGGTCGGCCGGTCCAGCGAGACCAGACCCCTTCTCGGAAACTTCATTCGGACTGGCTGGCGTAGGGAATGGGGTCGGGCACTCCCACAGCCCGGAAAGCTTCCAACCTCCGATGGCAACTGTCGCACACGCCGCAAGCGAGGTCCTCGCGCTGGTAACAGCTCCAGGTCAGGTGAAAAGGCGCGTTCAACTCGAGCCCCCTGCGGACGATTTCCTCTTTGGTCATCCGGATCACCGGGGTTACGATGCGGATCCGCGTCTCCGGTCGGGTCCCCAGGTCGATCGCCTTTTCAAAGGCCTCGAAGAACGCCGGGCGGCAGTCCGGGTACCCCGGTGCGTCCGGCTCAACGGCACCGACGTAGATCGCCTCGGCACCGAGCACCTCCGCCCAACCTGCAGCCACGGACAAGAGCAACCCGTTCCGGAAAGGCACGTACGTCGACGGGATCCCCTCCCCCACTTCTTCGAACCGCTCGACCTCGAGCCGGCGGTCCGTCAGGCTTGACCCACCGATCCGCCCGAGGTGCGGCAGATCTACCTCGAGGGTGTGCTTCGCCCCGAAATGGCGAGCTTGCTCGCGAAACGCCCGCAACTCCCGCGCCTGAGTCCGTTGCCCGTAGTTGACGTGGAGCAGCGCGAGCTCGTGAGTCTCCGCGGCGATGGCCGCTGTCACACAGCTGTCCATCCCGCCACTCAGCAGAACGACCGCAAGCGGCCTGCTCACCTCGTCTCCTCCTTCACGTACCGCGCCACAACCCTGCTCCGCATCCCGCCGCGCACGTTGAACTCGCCGATCACCTCCATCTCGTGCGGTTCGCACGACGCCACCAGGTCATCCAGGATGCGATTGACTGCGTGCTCGTAGAAGATTCCCTTGTTCCGGTACTGGAGGAAGTAGTACTTCAGCGCCTTCAGTTCCAGCACCTTCTTGTCCGGAACGTAGCGGATGATGATGCGCCCGTAGTCCGGTAGCCCGGTACGCGGGCAGACCGAAGTGTACTCTTCGTTCACGATTTCAATCGTGTACCGCCGATCGGGGTATTCGTTCGGGAACGTCTCGACCCTCCGAATCTCCTCTTCTCCCTTCTGCGCCATCTCACCTCCCACCGCTTTCGTGCTGCATTTCCGCTTGAGCCAGCCTCGGCAGCTTCGCCTCCGCAAGCTCCAGCGTGAGCGTGCCGAAGTACAACTTGCTCTTGATGAGAACCGGAAGCTTACGTTCGTCGTCCGAGAACCAGATCCAGGCCTGTCCTTTTTGCCGGAACAACCCAGCCCGTTCCCCCGTCTCCTTCAGCCGCGGTTCCACCAGAAACGCCTCAAATTCCCCCGCCTTCGTTCGCACCCGTTCCTTCC
>CAYXFI010000376.1:0-4049 GCA_964464205.1 uncultured Cytophagia bacterium | reverse complement strand
CCTACACGCCACGTTCGACGTCCGGCCAAAGGACCTTGTGCAGGGGAAGCTGAAAACGGAGGGGGAGGCCGCAATCGCGGACCCACTCAGCGAGCTCCGTGGGGTCCTGGTATCCCCACGCCGGTGAGATCAGTACTGGGAAACGCTCGTGCAGCTTTTTCTCCCGGACCACCCGGAGCGCCCAGTCAAAATCCTCGCGCGAGGTCACGACGAATTTCACCTCGTCGGTCGGCTTGAGCCACTCCAGGTTTTCCCAGCGGTTGCGGGCACTTTCGCCGCTGCCGGGAGTCTTGATGTCCATCACGATCGTGACTTCCCGTGGCAGGGGTGAGATGTCGAGCGAGCCGCTGGTTTCCACCAGCACCCGGTAGCCGCGCTGGAGGAGCTCACGACAGAGCTGGGGAGTGGCCGGCTGAGCCAGAGGTTCCCCGCCCGTCACCTCCACGAGCTTCGTTCCGAAGGCGGCTACCCGTTCCACAACTTCGTCCAGTGTGAACCATCGTCCCTCGGTGAAGGCGTACTGCGTGTCGCAGTAGCGGCAACGAAGGGGGCAGCCGGTCAGACGCACAAATGCACAGGGCAGGCCCGCGTAGGTGCTTTCCCCCTGGATGGACAGGAAGATCTCACAGACTTTCAGTCTGGGTTCAGTCTTCACGGTAGGTGGCGCTGAAGCGGTCCGATTCCCGCACCTCCACTTCCAGCAGTCGACACTTCTCCGGGAGCTTCTCCCGCACGCGGTGGTAGATGAGTCGAGCTAGGTTCTCGGCCGTGGGGTTCTGGTTCTGGAATTCGGGCAGGTCGTTCAGCATCGTGTGGTCCAGTCGCGAAAGCACCGCGTCGATGATGCTCTCCAGCTCGTGAAAATCGAGAGCCAGTCCGATTTCGTCCACTTCTTCGGCAGCCACGCTGACCTGGACGCGCCAGGTGTGCCCGTGGGGGCGTTCGCAGGCTCCCTGGTAGCCGAGCAGACGGTGAGCCGAATCGAAGTGGGAGGATACTTTCAGCACGTACATTGGATCACCTCGTGTCGAACGGATTTGTGCTTGCGGGAGTGCAGTACGCGCTGGGGCGCAAAAGGTTCCCTCAGTGCACTTGGACGCCCGCGAATACCCCTGCCACGAACCCCAGCAGGAAAAAGGTCCGCCGATCGAAGATGGCACCGAGCCGGTCCAGCAAAGAGTGCCGCCGACCGCGCGCGAGCATCTCGAGCTGCTGCATCAGGCTGTCCTGCTTCTGGATCACGAAGTCTCGGCGTTGGACCATCCGCCGCAGGATTTGCGTTTGGGTTTGGCAGCCCTGGAGCTGTTGGCGGAGGAGCTCCAGTTCGTCCAGTGCCTGGGTTGCGCGCAGGAGCGTTTGCGCGAGCTCCCGCTCTTTCTCGGGCGTGCGGCAGACAAGCGTGTCTTCCTGAACCACGTGGCCCCGGAAGAGCAGGAACTTCCCCGGTTCCACCTCGCGCCGTAGGGTCTGTGCCGCCGCGTTCCCCGACAGCTCAAGAAACACCAGCGCGCTCAAGGCGGCGACGTAGAATCTGCTCCAGCCGCGTGCTCTCATTGGCCACCTCCTCCGCGGACATTTCCTCGATGCGTCTGGCTTCGTCGCGCGTGCCGGCACATTTGCGCAGGAATTCGCGCTGGGCTTCCTGCATTTGGCGCTCGATCTCCTCGAGCTTCTGCTGGTCCAGCATGTCCTGCGCCTCCAGTTGGCGCCGGAGCCGTTTGAGTTCGCGCTTCCGCTGCTGGTAGCGTCGAAATGCCAGCTCGCGGCGCTCGTCCAAGAAGAACGCTACACCCCCCAATGCGAGAGCCACCCCTCCGAGCAGGGCGAGCAGAACCTTGAGCCACCGAGGCATTGGCACCCTCCTTCCGGTTGGCCTGTGTTCACGCTGCCGCGCGCGCCCGTCGCAGATCTTTTCGGCGCAGGATCGTAGTGATGATCGAATGGATGGGCTCGGTTCCGAGACCGACCAGGATTCCGGTGACGACGAAGTCGAGCCAGGTGCCCGCCCGACTCACGAACCAGCCCGTCAGCGTTTCGCCGATCCGTCCGGACGCTGTCCCCTCCAATTGACCGAAAATTCCGAGCTGGGCTCGCCAGCAGATCGCGATCCCGATGAGGATCCCCAGGGACTGGAGAACCAACTGCTTGCGGAGTTTCTTCAGTTCGGGTGGTCGTTCGTCAGCGCGTGGCTGAGTTCGGGGGAAGAGCCGATTCCAGAGCCAGAGCAGCCCTTTGGCGACGTACGGCCACGCCAAGCTGAGGTATTCGAGAAGCCGCTCGATCACCGTTGCAACTACGAGAATCCGAAACAAGACCAAAAGATCCTGCTCCAAGATCGACCAGGCGGTTCCCGCCGAAGACGCAGTTCCCTGTCCGAAGGCCGCAGCCGGCCACAGGATCGCGATGGCCGCCAGCGGGAGAGAGACTCGACTACGGCCGAGAGTCCATGCCGAGCGCCCGCTCAGTCGTGCTCGGAAGTCCGTTTGGGGCCTGGGCAAAGGACTGCGAAGACGAGTGCGCCGGTGGGCAATGTGAGTCATTTCTCCTCCCGTGGACTCGATCAGACGTACACCCACTCTTTTCCTTTCAGCTCCTGAATTTCCGCCTGGGCTACGTCCGATTCTGCCCAGGTTTCCCGGTAGGTCCGAACCCGCCGAAGGAGGTCCTCGACGGGGAAATTGTCGCCGGGGCACGTTGTGTTCCGGACTTCCCGATGGGGCAGGATGTTGGATTCCGGGATCCCGTACAGCAACGTCCACAGGGCGATCACCCGCGCCGCCGTGTCGAGCTGCGCCTCGGTGGGCCGTTTGGCTCCGTAGCCGCCGTCGGCGTTGTTCAGCGGGTCGGCCGGGTTCGTGTGAAAATTCCCCACGAGGCAGATGCCGAGCGACTTGCTGTTCACCCCCTTGGCGTGCCAGCCCACGCTGTCCCAGCGGCAGTAGTTGTGGTATTTTCCGTCGGCTGTGACGACGCAGTGGTAGGTGGGATCCAGCTCGCGTTCGCGCTCAATCTCGACGATCCGGTGGAAGGGCGTATTCTGATGAGTCGCCGAATGATGGTACACGATGAGGGATGGGTTCTCGCGCCGCAGGCCGTGTCCGGGACGCTCTGGGTACAGACCTCCGTGGTACGAAATCCCGATCGCCTCCGCTTCCACCTCGGTCGTCTCGGGTCTAGCCTCGGCCTCCTCGAGCTGGCGTTTGACCTTGTCCTTGTTTTCCTCGAGGAACTTGATGAGGCTGTGGATGGGTTCCGTGCCGCTGCCCACCAGAATGCCGGTGAACAGGATGTCCAGAAAAAGCGGGACGCCCTCGATACCCAACATGCGGAAGACGGCCACCCCCATGCTCAGGGACAAGGCGGTGCCGAGAACGACCCCCGCGGTCTGCAGGATCACGCGCTTGCGACCGGGCTGGGTGCGGGCTGCGCCGCGGGATTGCAGCAGGTAGTCCCAGAGCTGAGAGGCTATCTCCAGGAATCTTTCGACAATCGTGGAGATGACCAGCAGGCGAACGAGGACGGCGAGGGCTTCGGCCACGGTCTACCTCCCTCTGTGTGGACCCCGTAGCAGGCAGGAGAGAACAGCTTCGTCCGATCGACAGCGGAAGTTACAAACGCTTTACCGGCGAAGCAAGTGGTGACCGCTTTCAGGTCGGATTTCCTCCCCGCGGACGGTCGGACCGAACTGCGACGCGCCTTGTCGGTAAGAGGTTGCCCCGGACGGGCTGACTGCCCGAAGCACATGTGCGCCGCTGGGCCATCTGGGGCGAAGTGCAGCGCCGGCACTGAAACCGGATTCATTCGCAGGCAGCCGGCGTTCTTCTCGGAAAACCGTGAAGAGAACCCGCCGAGACCCCGAGTTGAGAGAACGCTCACCGAGTTCCTGCGCGGTCTCGCACCGTAGCGCCTCCTAACCCCACCTGCTCATACGAAGGTGTCCGGCTCGGCCAAAAGGTCGAGTTAGGCGAAGAATTCTCACCTGAGACAGCCCCGACCTCATGGCCAAGTGGGGTGGCACCGAGAGCGCTACTGGGATACGGGCATCAAAA
>CAYXFI010000375.1:0-4062 GCA_964464205.1 uncultured Cytophagia bacterium | reverse complement strand
CTGGCCTTTGTCCTCCAGCAAGAAGGCGATGTTGTAGAGAGCATCGTCGACGTACTTGCTCTTGGGGAATTCGTCTACGATTTTCCGGTAGAGCTCCAGGGACCTGCGGTAGTCCTTCTTCGGTTCCGGGGGGAGCTCCGATACCTTGCCGCTGTCGTACAGGGCGAGTTGCCGCTCGTATTCCTCCATGCGCTTTTGAAATTCTTCTTGCGCCCGGTAGTAGTAGAACTCGGCAAGGCGTAGGAGGACTTTGTCCACCACCTTGCTCTCCGGGTGGCGGTTCAGGAAGTCCTCGCTGTCCCGTATGCCCCGTTCCCGGAGCTTGCGGATCTCGGTCTGCAGCTTGTCGAGCTCGCGCTGGTAGTATTCCCGGTACCGGATCAGCTCCTCGGGCGAGAAGCTCTGTAGCAGCGAGTCGACCGCCGCGATGGAGGAGGAGTCAGCCGTGGCGTCCTGGGGTGCCTCCTGCGCGCCGGCAGGGCCGACCAGGAATGCAAGCGCGAACGCTGCCACTACCACCAGGAGCGGATTACTCCGTCTTAGTCGCATCTTCACCCGTGCCCTTTGTTTCGGACCCGTCGGTAGGTTGCTGCAAGCCATTGGTGTTGGGTTCTTCGCTGGTACTGCGGTCGAAGTACTGCGTGCGGAAATACTGGTCCTGTTTCTTCCTGGCCTCGGCCAGACGGAGCTGCTGGAGCTCGTATTCCAGGTTCTGGATTCGTTCTCCCAGTGTCGCGAGGGCTCGCTCGAGTTCGCTTTTCCTCTGCTCCAGAATCCGGTCGATGGCCTGGATGAACTCCGAGTAGCGCGACATCTTCTGTTCTCGATCGCGCAACAGTGCGAGGGTGATGTCGCTCATGCCGAAACCGGAGAAGTCTGCCCAGCGGTTGAAATCCGCATCGATCACCTCCACGTCGCGGCTGGCCAGCCAACCCTGGGTCCAGCCCAAATCGCGAGAGGCCCGGCGCAGACGCCTGGACCAGAACTCGGCTTCGAGAGCCAGGTCCACTCGGCCCACGAGCTGGGCCGCTTTTCGCAAAGAGTCGAGCTGGGCCCGGACGCGCCGCAGGGCGAGCGCTTCCCGAGCACTCTCGCGTTGCATCGAGTCGATGAGGGTCGCGACGTAGCGCGAGGTGCTTTCCCTCAGGGCCAAGGGATAGTCGATGAACGGATTCACGTGCCGGATGGCGAAGTCGCCGTGGTAGGTCTCCACGGTGCGAATGAGGCGGTGCTGAAGCCTGTCGATTCTGTACACCAGGTCTTTTCGGCCGAGCTGCAAAGCGGCTTCCCGCAGACGGTCAGACCGTTTGAGCAGCGAAGCGATCCGCGACCGTTCAGAGTTGAATTGCTGAAGCAGTCGTGCCCCCGCTGGTCCGGGGTTCTCCAGCAGCCAGAGAGCGAATTCCACCTGTTCCCTGGCCTCCAGCAACTGGGGGTACAAGTGGGCGTCGCCCCGTTCGACGATCACCCGTTCCACGCTGTCCAGCGCGGCCTGAACCCGCGCAAGGCGCAATCGTTCCTTCCCCCATTCGCGGGCCATATCTTCCACGGCTCGCGCGTTCGTCACGTAGCGCAAGTGTTCCAGCGCGTCTTCCGGCTGGCCGATGATCCGTTTGCAGTGGGCGGCCAGGACGAGCGCTTCGTACGTGTACTCGGATTGGACGAACTTCTGGAAGACTTCCTCCGCTGCGGGGATGGGGCTCCGGTAGTCGCCCTGCTTGAGATAAGCCCAGGCCGTACCGAGCAGGGCTTCGTCGTAGTCCGGGAAATCCGGGCTAACTCGCTCCAAGTACTCGGTGGCCGCCCTCAGGTCGCCTTGCTCGTAGGCGATGAGACCCAGTTTGACCAGGGCGGCATTGCCGAGAAGCGCCTCGCTGTAGCCGCGGCCGGGTTTGTCCCGCAGCTCGGCAAGCTGGAGGAACACCTTCTTTGCGCCGTCCAAGTTGTCCGACTGGGCCAGGGCCACTCCCCGGAGGAAGCGGGCCTGCAGCGTGAGGGCTGTGTTGTCGGGGACGAGGTCCAGGGCTTTGGAAGCCTCGTAAGGCCGTTCGTGCTGCACGAACCAGAGCCCGGCCAGGAAATGGCCGGCTGCGCGATCGTCTCTCTCTAACGCTTCTTCCTTGGCGCAGAACAGACGGTACGCGTGATCGAAGTCCGCGGGTTGGCCGAGGTGCGCCAGGCCCATGATGCGGAGGGCGGCCAAGGCGATGTACTGGGGCGGCGCCTGGGGATCAGCCGCAATAGCTTCGTACTCGTGCAGGGATTCCTGCAGATGCCCGAGCGCGTACAGGCATTCACTGCGGTAGAATCGGGCCGGGGTTAGATCGAACCCGTAGCCCTCGAAGCTCTGAATGGCGTGCGAAAAGTGGAGCTCCGCCAGTGAGAACTCGCCTCGGGTGTAGGTATCCACACCGTCTTGCAGGGCGCGCTTGAGCATGCGCTCTCGTTCCGCCTTGGTCGCGGACTCCACGAGTTTGGCGTAGATGATTTCGTAGAACGTGCGGGCTAGCTCGTAGTCAACCCACTCGCTTTTTTCCCATTCCTCGAGGAGCTGGCTCAGAGAGACCACATCGCCGCGGCTGAAGCCGGCGTAGCCGAAGGCCTCAAGTACCTCCGGGCTGAGCTCGGCCAGAATACGGGCTTTAGCCTCCTGAATCATTTGCTGCAGTCTTTCCGAATGCCCGTAGGCGTGCTCCGCCAGAGCGTCCAGTCGGCGCAGAATCTCAACAAGCTTGGAGAGTTCATAGATGTATTCGTCCAGGACCTCCTTGTCGACGGGTTCCGTCTTGCCCCAGGTGCTCACGACCTCGAGGACGCGTTCCTGGCACGCGTCAATCTGGGCGACGAGATCGTATCGGCCGCGGGCGGTGGCTTCCTTGCGGAGCTGTTCGAGCTCGCGGTAGATCTGCACCAGCCGGCTCAGCTCGTAGTCGACGCGTCGGAGAAGGAGGAGTCTTTTCTGTTCCTGGTCTATCTCCAAATCGGAGTTGTCGATCGCGGCCGTGATCCGCGCTTTGAGGTCCCGGATGCCCCAGACGAGATCGTAGCGGTCTTTGGCCAGTGCCGCGCGCTCCAGGGTGTCGAGCGTGGCCGCGGTCCGGAGGAGCCGATCCAGTTCTGCGGAGTACTCCCGAGCCAGGCTGTCGGCCCGTCGGTACACGAGATCGAAACCGATCCGGGAACGGCTCCAGGCTTCCGGCCCCCTCGCGTCCAGCTCGAGGGCGATCTGGTCGATGAGGGAGACGAGGAACCGCTCCCGGAGGATCAGATCCTGGACGAAGGGCTTGGCTTGAAGATTGAGATAGTGGCGTCTGAGTTGTTCGAACGGAGGCGGCGGTCGGTCGTCCAGAAAAGACGGCAGTTCCTCGGCAGTTCCGGACGTGATTGCCGTGAAAGTGGCGATCAGGAGGAAGAACCAAAGCCGGGAGGCCGTACGTAGGGCTTTCATCGATAACCTGTCCTCGCGTCTCGATGCAACGGAACGAGAGCGTCCGCCGATTCCGAAAGCTCAGCCGGATATCCGGGAAGCGTGCGTGACCACATCGGTGCCTGACTACCGGGTTGAGGCGGTATGTAGTCGCCACTTTCCGTCAGCTGATGCGTGTCTCGTGCGAACTGCAAGCCCGCACGCAACCGTCAGTTGGTATGCGGCTGCCGCTGGGCGACTTCGCCTCTGGGTTAATAATCGTCTTCACGCGTTCAAACCTTAGGTGGCTGTATTTTGGGCAAAAGGCGCCCGCGGGCCACCAAATCCTGCGCGAACGCCCCGATGCCAGTACGTAGCGCCCGGTTGTGCTGAGCTACCGACGGTAAGACCGTCGGGACGCTCAGGTCTGTGTGTAGAACTGTGAGCCCGGAGCCCCGGGGACTCGCGGTTCCGGAACCGGGTCGAAAGTTGAGGGAGGCGAGATCGAATCGGACCGAGCAGCGGGGGGGCATCAAGTCGAAGCTATCGGGCGGGGAATGGGCAGGGCGAGAGAGAATGCTCCGGGGCCGGGTTCCCGCGCGTTTCTCCCATAAGCCTCCGCTCCTGTGCCACACAACGTGCCGGAGATGCTGGGA
>CAYXFI010000374.1:0-4071 GCA_964464205.1 uncultured Cytophagia bacterium | reverse complement strand
CTCGGTGGTCGTCGCACCGTCAAAATGCCGAGCGTCCGGGCGGTTGCTGCTCATCACGGTCCCGTGAATCTGGTTTGGGTGGACAGACACGCCGATCTGCATCCGGATTTCCTGGGCGACCGCTGGTCCCACGCCTGTGTGGCAGCAAGACTATTGGAAGGGGGGACGGTTGCGGAACTCCGGCAGTTCGGCGTACGCGAGTTGAACGAAGCGGAGCGGCGGACGGCTGAGAGATGGAGGGTAGCTATCCAGGAGCGACCCGGATCCGTGTCCTTTGAGGACAGCCGTCCCCTGTATCTGAGCATCGACTTGGATGTGTTGGATCCGGCTTGGGCTCCCGGTGCGAGCGCTGGCAGCGAGGGGGGCTGGAGGCCGGAGGAGCTGCTCGAGTTCGTGCGCGGAATCCCCGGCCGTATCGTCGGTCTTGACGTGGTGGAACTGAATCCTCTGCTGGATCGGAACGGAGCCACTGCGCGCGTCGCCGCGGAACTGGTGGGACAGATTGTCACGGAAATCTCGGCCGCGTGGGAACTGGTGGACTGAATGGGTTTGGGCGGCGGAGCCAATCGGGAGGGTGACATGAGTGTGAAGGCGTACGTGCTGATCGAGACCAGCCGGGGCAAGCACAAGGAGGTAGAAGCGAATTTGCGGAAGGTTCCGCAGGTCAAGAATGCCCACTGCGTGATTGGCCCGTACGACGTGATCGCCTTCGTGGAAGGGAAGGACCTACCGGAGGTGGAGTCGGTGGTCGTGGACCGGGTACACGGGATCGACGGCGTCGTGCGCACCACGACCTGCCTGGTGATCTGATGCGAACGACGGCGTGGAACCTGTGCGCATGGGAACAAGACATACGGGGAGGCAGGGCAATGCGGTGTGTCAAACTGATGATTCCGGCGGTTGTGACGTTCATGCTATTGGCAGTCAGCACCGAGCAGGGGAGGGCGAAGGAGATGGACGTCAAACGCATTCACTGGCTTGGTCACGCCAGTTTCCGGATTGAGTTCGACGGCAAGCAGATCTACATCGACCCCTACAAACTGCGGGGAAATCTGCCGAAAGCGGACTACATCTTCATCACCCACGCGCACTTTGACCACTTTTCGAAGGAGGACCTGGCGAAGATCGAGTCGCCCAGCACTCGTTTTGTGGTTACGAAGGACGTGGCCAAGGAAATCAAAGGAAACATCACGACGGTGGCGCCGGGCGACACGGTGACCGTGGGGGATTTGAAAGTCGTGGCGGTACCGGCCTACAACATTGGTAAGCGTTTCCACCCGAAAGAGAATGGCTGGGTGGGCTACGTGATCCAATTGCCGGACGGCATGCGCGTGTACCACGCAGGCGACACCGACTTCATCCCGGAGATGAAGCAAGTGCAGACGGATGTGGCACTGCTCCCTATTGGCGGCACCTACACGATGGACTATCAGCAGGCTGCGGAGGCGGCGAAGGCGATTCGTCCGAAGGTGGTCATCCCCATGCATTGGGGAGACATCGTGGGAACGAGGGAGGATGCTGAGAAATTCCGCGAGGCCTACCAGGGTGAGGTGCTGATTCTTACCCCTGAGCGCTGAGACACGGTTATCCCCGGCCGTTCTACCAAGTCTGGTGCAGGTTGGGAGAGCGCGGTACTCCAGCCTCGAGGATACGCGCGGCGGGCCGGCGGGCAGGCACATTCTCCTTGCTTGTTCGCTCACCGTTGTGTAAGTTTCGCGCAGAAATTGGCATAGGAATGGTCGATCCGATTGAGCAGCCCGGTGAGAGCCCAGGAACGTACGGATCTGACCCATCGGGAAGGAACCCAGAAAGGGAGGTGCTAGGATGAAGAGAACGGCGGGTCTCATTGTGGCGGTGGTAGTCGCGGTCGGCCTTCTCGGTTCGACCGGAAACGCCGCGAAGACGCACAAGTACGTCGGTGTGAAGAAGTGCAAGATGTGCCACCAGCTCAAACCGCGCGGCCAGCAGTTCCAGAAGTGGCAAAGCGGTCCGCACGCGAAAGCCTACGAAGAGCTCGGCACGCCGAAGGCAAAGGAAGTGGCCAAGAAAGCCGGTGTGTCCGGTGATCCTCAGAAGGCCGCAGAGTGCCTCAAATGCCACGTGACCGCGTACGATGCGCCTGCTTCGCAGAAAGCCCCCACCTACAAGATGGAAGAGGGTGTTACCTGCGAAGCATGCCACGGTCCCGGTTCGGACTACTGGAAGATGAGCGTGATGAAAGGCCTGTACGCGGGCAAGGTCGACCCGGCCTCGGTGGGGATGATTGTGTCCGATGAAAAGACGTGCAAGGAGTGCCACAACGAGAACAGCCCCACCTACAAGCCGTTTGACTACGAGAAGTTCTCGGCGGAGATCGCCCATCCGGTGCCGAAGAAGTAGCCGCGTTGCGGTACCGGTTCCGGGGCCAAGCTCGGGTGAGGGCCGGTTCGCTGGGTGGCGGCGGACCGGCCCCTCCAGCCACAGGGGCTGACCGAAGGGGGTTCGGATCCCGGTGAAGTGTGACCAGCTCGCCCGGCTGGGAATGGGGCCTGGCACCGCTGGCGTGCAAATGGACGAGCGGGTGAGCTATGTGGCGGGACTCAGCAGAGGGTATCGACGTGGCCGAAGGGTTTGATTCCCACGAGCCGGTATTGACCATTGGGCTGGCCGCAGAGCGGACGGGTACTTCCGTGCCGACTCTCCGAATGTATGAAATGGAAGGCCTCATCATTCCGCATCGCACGAAGTCGGGGAGAAGGCTATACTCGTACGAAGATGTGCGGCGATTCCAGTGTATCCGCAGGCTGCTCCACAAAGAGGGGCTGAACATGGCGGGCATTCGGCGGCTCGCGAGCATGCTGCCGTGCTGGAAGTTGAAGGGTGCCGACCGAGGACACCCCTGCGATCCGGAGACCTGCCCTGCGCAGCAGCAGTCCCGCGACCCTTGTTGGGTGGTGATGCGGAGGGAGGGCCTGCGGACCGACGAAGATTGTCGGGATTGCATCGTGTACCGCCGGGCATTGGCTTGCACCCGGGAAATGAAAGAGATGTACCGGGAAGTGCTCGACGAAGTTGGCGACGAGAAGCTCCAACGGTTCCTGCAGGAAAAGGCACTTCTCATCGAAGAATGATCGCCATCGAGACGATGGTTTTCTGCATTGCCTGTTCCCGCCTTGTATCATCCCTGTGGCCTATCGCGTAGATTTGCTCCCCAGCTTGCTTTTGGACAGCGGACTTCGGCCGCAGTGGCTTGCCCCGCAGGGCCGGCAGTGAAGATCCCGAGGCCCCCGCGCCGCTCTGTCCGCGAGGGAAGTGTCGGCTGGCCCCAGTTTGGGGTCCGATTGGTCGAGCGGAGGGAGCGTTTTTTGTTTATCGTTAGCTGATACCGGTATCAGCTCCTGACCAACTCCAAGCACGGGCGACGGCTTTTTCTTTGACAAGAACCCGCCAGTTGTGTATCTTAGCCGCCGACGGTGGAAGTCTTGACCTCAGATTGCTGTTGAACCTGGAGGTGCACCATGATGAAACGAGCCCTCGTGGTAGTGATAGCGGCTGCGCTCGCCGCTGGCTTCTGGGGTTGCGGTGGCAAGGAAGGGCAGAAGGTCACCGTGCTGAAGCTTGCCCACGGCCTGGACGTGACCCATCCCGTCCACAAGGCGATGGTCTACATGGCCGAGCTGGTGCAGAAGAAAAGCGGCGGTCGCCTGCGGATCGACGTCTACCCGAATGAGCAGCTCGGCAGCGAGCGCGAGTGCATCGAGCAGTTACAGTTTGGCAGCCTGGCGATGACCAAAACGTCCAGCAGCCCGCTGGAAAGCTTCATCCCCGAGATGGCCGTCTACGGACTGCCCTACGTTTTCCGCGACGCGGAACACGCCTGGAAAGTGTGGAACGGGCCGATCGGCAAGCGACTGCTTGCAGCGGGCGAAAAGGTCGGCTTGAAGGGGCTCTGCTACTACGACGCAGGCGCTCGAAGCTTCTACACCAGGAACAAGCCAATCTACACGCCGGACGATCTGAAGGGACTGAAGATCCGCGTGCAGAAGAGCAACATGGCGCTGAAGATGATCGAAGCCTTCGGCGCCTCGGCCA
>CAYXFI010000373.1:0-4089 GCA_964464205.1 uncultured Cytophagia bacterium | reverse complement strand
GGACGGGGTCGTGGAGGAAGAGGAACCACATTTGTTGTGGGACAAAAGCACGAGGGAATGATCATGCGAGGAGTTCTGAGAGGCGTCGCGGCGGTCGTGGCGCTGGTCGTGACAGGGGCTGCGTTCGCGGCCGAACCGATCCGGCTGATGCGGTTTCCCGACGTGTCAGGTGACATGATCGTGTTCAGCTACCAGGGAGATTTGTGGACGGTGTCGATGGAAGGAGGCCGGGCTATTCGCCTTACGGTTCACGACGGTTTTGAGACGCACCCGAAATTCTCTCCGGACGGCAAGTGGATCGCGTTCAGCGGCAACTACTACGGCGGGACCAACGTGTTCATCATCCCGGCAGAGGGAGGAGAACCGAAGCAGCTCACTTACCACCCCTCGTCGGAGACCGTGGTCGGCTGGACGCCGGACAGCAAGGTGGTGATTTTCGCCTCCAACCGAACCGCCTATTCCCGGTTCTACACCGAGCTTTTCAAAGTCTCGATCGACGGCACTTTTCCAGAAAAGCTGCCGGTCGATCGCGGCAGCCTGGCCAGCTTCTCGCCGGACGGGAAGAAGCTCGTCTTCACCCGTCACCCGACGTTCTTTTGGTGGTGGAAACGGTACAAGGGCACCTTCAATCACGACCTATGGGTGTACGATTTCGCCCGGAAGAGTTTTTCGAAGCTGACCGACTACGAGGGGAACGACACCTGGCCGATGTGGGGCCGCGACGGCAAGATCTATTTCGTCTCCGACCGCGAAGGAATCGCGAATCTGTTCTCGATCGATCCGGAGACGAGGGAGATCCACCAGCTCACGCACCACGAGGTGGACGGCGTGCAGTGGCCCTCAATGAGTGCTGACGGGCGCTGGATTGTCTACGAGAATGAAGGCAAGCTCTGGCGCTACGACGTGCGCAGCGGCGAGGTGAAGGAGGTGGTGGTCACCGCTCCGTCCGACGACCACTTCAACGTGCAGGCTTTTGTCGATCCGTCGAAATTCATTCAGGACTGGGACGTGTCGCCGCACGCCAAGAGAGTGGTGTTCGACGCGCGCGGCGAGATCTTCTCCGTGCCGGTGAAGCACGGCGACACCCGCAACCTCACGCAGACCACCTCCGCCCGGGAGCAGCACCCGGCTTGGTCGCCCGACGGCAGGTGGATCGCCTACGTTTCGGACGTGACGGGCGAACAGGAAATCTACCTGATCGACCACAAGCGCGAGGGCAAACAGCGACGGCTCACTCAGAATGCCGGTTTCAAATATGGTCTCAAATGGTCCCCCGACGGGAAGAAGATCCTCTACCACACGCACGATCATTACCTCCGGCTTCTGGACGTGGCGACCAAAGAGGTGAAGACGATCGCTCACTGTCTGGTCTCGACCATCGATGACTACTCGTGGTCCCCCGACAGCCGGTGGGTGGCGTACGCTCTCAACCAGAAGAACTACAACGCGGACATCTACATCTACGACGTGGAGAAAGGGGAGTCGAAACCGGTCATCGTGGGCGCCACCGACGATTTCGAACCGGTGTTCACGCCGGACGGCAAGACGCTGGTGTTCCTCTCAGAGGTTCTCCCGGACAAGATCGAGATCCACAGCGTGAGCCTGCTCCCCGAGGAGAAACCGCCGTACCAGAAACCGGAGGATGAGGAAGAACCGGAGGAGGAGACCGGCGGCGAGAAAAAGTCGGACGCGAAAAAGGAGGGGAATGGAAAGGACAAGAAGAAGGGCGAAAAACCCGAGAAGGTGGTGGTCAAAATCGACTTTGCGGGAATCCAGGACCGCGTCCGTCGGGTGCCGGTCCGGGCCGACAAGTATCGGAACCTGCTGGTAACGGATTCGCACTTCTACTTCCTCGCGCCGATGCCCGAGCCGCAACCCGGCGAGGAACGAAAAGGTCCCGGTCTTGCCCTTTTCGCGTTCGACTTGAAGGAGTTGGAAACGAAGAAAGTGGCCGACGGCGTGTCCGACTACCGGATTGCTGCGAAAGAGAAGAAACTGGTCACCTGGGACGGGAAGAGCTTTAAACTCCTTTCGGCGAACGGCAAGAGCGGGAAGGGGGAAAGGATCAGTCTGGCCAACGTTACGCTCAGGGTGGACCGCCGAGCGGAGTGGAGGCAGATTTTCGAGGAAGGCTGGCGAATGGTACGGGATCACTTCTACGATCCCAACTACCACGGCGTTGACTGGATCGGTGTGAAGAACTACTACGAGTCGCTCCTACCCTGGGTGCGCACGCGTGAGGAGCTGAACTGGCTGATGGCAGAAATGGTCGGGGAGCTGAATGCGTCGCACCAGGGTGTGCGCGGGGGCGACAATCCACCGAAAGTGGACCGCTACCCGGTGGCTCTCCTCGGCGCGGAACTGGAACCGGACTACGATGCCGGATACTACCGGTTCGTGCGGATCTACAAGGGCGACAAGTCTTCGCGGCGCTTCTACGCGCCTCTCGATGCCGACTACGTGAAGATCCGTGAAGGCGACTACTTGCTGGCGATCAACGGTCACCCGGTGTCCGTGCGGGAGAACTACTTGAAGTACCTGGTGAACCAGCACAAGAACCACGTGGAACTGACCACCAACAGCAAGCCGAGCTGGGAGGGCGCCATCAAGACGCGGGTGAAGCCCATCACCAACGACTACGCGCTCCGCTACAAAGCGTGGGAGGATCACAACCGCGAGCTGGTGGAGAAAGCCAGCGGTGGCAAGATCGGTTACATTCACCTGGAGAACATGGGTGGCGGCGACCTCGAGAAATTCAAGAAGTGGTTCGAGGCGTACCGGTACAAAGAGGCGATCATCCTGGACGTCCGGTACAACGGTGGCGGGGGCATCGACCCTCAGCTCATCGACATGCTGGAGCGTCGGCAGTATCAGATTGTCAAGGAGCGTCACTCGGTCGCCCTCGAGCGGCCGTTGGAGGGCTTCTACGGCAAAGTTGTGGTACTGTGCAACGAGTACAGCTTCAGCGACGCCGAGGTGTTCCCCAGCGGCTTCAAGGTCCGGAAGCTGGGCACGCTGATCGGGAAGCGGACGCTGGGTTTCGTGATCGCGGTGAGCCCCTACCGCCTGATCGACGGAGGGACGATTCGCAAGACGTTCATCGGCCTGTGGGAAGTGGACGGCACGCAGCTCGAGAGCCGTGGCGCCGTGCCGGACATCGAGGTGGACAATCGTCCGGAGGACGAGCTCGCGGGTCGCGACGGGCAGCTTGAGAAAGCGATCTCGTACCTGATGGAGCAGATCGCCAAGAACCCGCGCAATTACAATTACCCGACGCCGATCAGGCCGCGGTGAGGTTGGGATTCCGATACCCCCTGGCCAGGTCACGTCGAGGCGGTGCCGTGGTCCACGAAGGCACTGGTCGAACTCGACCTCCTGTGCCTGTGTTGATCCTGACCATCTGGAAACGTAGATTGTAACCGTCCAACCTGTACAATGGGGGGAGAGTTGGAGGTCTGGTAGAGAATGTGTCGAGGGTTGAGGCGATGAGCCGGGTCGACTGGCGGAATCGAATTGTGATCGATCCCCGCGTGCACCACGGTGAGCCGTGCATCAAGGGTACCAGGATCCCCGTGTCGATCATCCTGGGGAGTCTGGCCGACGGGATGACGGTGGACGAGATCCTACACGCCTACCCCCAACTGACCGAGGACGACGTCCGCGCCGCTCTGGCTTACGCGGCCGAGACTGTCAGAGCTGATTTGCTTGCGCCACTGCCCTGAGGGCTCTCGTGCGGTTCAAAGTGGATGAGGACCTTCCGGTGGTCGTCGCGGAGGTGCTCCGCGAAAAGGGGCACAGTGCGGTCACTGTGCGAGAAGAGGGATTGGGCGGCGCAACCGACGAGCAGGTGTGGAGCGCGGCGCAAGGTGAGGGAAGATGTCTGATCACCGCGGATAAGGGGTTCGCGGACGTGCGACGGTATCCCCCTGGGACACACGCGGGGATCATCGTGTTGCGGCCGGATGAGGACGGGATACGCCCTCTCATCGAGTTGATGAGGTCGATCCTTGATTTCCCGCTCGAACAATTTGTGAGGACCCTCGCGGTGGTGACTCCGCGAGGTGTGCGCATCCGGAGGCAGACCCTGTG
>CAYXFI010000372.1:0-4152 GCA_964464205.1 uncultured Cytophagia bacterium | reverse complement strand
CCGGCAGGTCTCGGCATCGGCCTGGAGGGAGCCCTCGGCGAGGCGGTGTCTTTCGTGGCACTGGCGGTGCTGGGAGCATTCCTGTTCCGGGTGGGTAGCCGGAAGGTCGCGTAGTTCTACTACGTCCGTTTCCGTTTGACTCTGCGGAGAAGCGAAGGACGCATTTTCACCGCAGGGCCGCGGAGGCCGCAGGGAGCCTCGGACAAAGTTCTCCCTGCGAGGAGAAGCGTGTCCAGTTGGCGCCTTGTAACAGGGTTCGCCTTCCGACTTGATTGCCTGCCCCACGCGGTACCAGTGCGAGAAAGCTCCGGCGAAAAGGGTGCGGAGCCCGGCAGCTTCCCCTGATCGCGGAGGCTGATTCGTGGTGTCGCCGAAGGATTGATGCGCAGGAACACCGGACTGATGGGCTGTCGTCCGGGCCGGATTATGCTCTCCGCGTCCGCGTCGGTTGCGCATCTTCCCCTAGTGTCGTCGGGCCCTGCGTGCCCTGCGGTTCGTTGCAAGTCCAGGAGGACGCTCGAGTTGGGAATCGTCGTCCGCGGGTTTGTAGTTGAGAGCAAGCGATCTGACGTAGTAGGAACACGTGAGGAGTGGAGCCCGATCCCGAGCGCGGCTGCGTGTGTCCGGCTGCAGCGGTGCCTGGCCGGCTGGAGGGGCACCGGTTCGCACCCCGGGCCGTGGATGGCTCCCCCAACGGATCCCGGCGGGGTGGCCCGCTGGAAGGGTCGCACGTCCGTAGGCAAGGCGCCGTGGAGCAGACCGGTGAGTTCGCGCCTGAGATTTCGGGTGCGATCTTGCGATTGAGTGAAATTCGTGTAAATTAAGGTTTGCTGAGGATCCGCATTGGCCTGCGGAGTGTGTCCGGTCGTCGAGCGTCCGGTTGATCGGACGTCGTGTCGAGAACCGCTTCGTCCGGACGAGGGCTGGGCTGATCGCTGGGACGCACGAGGAAAGGCTTCTCTCCTCCAGGACGACCGGGGGTGGACGAACGCCGATCGTACGTCAAGTCAGGCAGGGAGGACGAGATGAACAGGGACGAGTTTCGGACCACGCTTCGGACTCGCGCGGGCGAGGTTAGCGTGTTCAGCCTGCCCAAGCTGGAGGCGGCGGGCCTCGCCCGGATTGAAAGGCTGCCCTATTCGATTCGTGTGTTGCTCGAGAACCAGCTTCGCAATTTGGACGGGCAGGTCGTGACGCAGGAAGACGTGGAGGCAGTCGCCAACTGGGGCCTGCGTGCGGCGACTAAGGAAATCCCCTTCATGCCGGCCCGGGTGATCCTGCAGGATTTCACAGGCGTACCGGCGGTGGTGGACTTAGCGGCGATGCGTTCCGCGATGGCCCGGGCCAAAGGGGACCCCAAACGAATCAATCCCATCGTTCCCGCCGACCTGATCATTGACCACTCGGTGCAGGTGGACTATTTCGGGACGGAATACGCGCTGTCCCGGAACATGCAGCGTGAGATGGAGCGGAACCGCGAACGGTATGTGTTCCTCAAATGGGCCCAGGGAGCGTTCACCAATTTCCGCGTCATTCCCCCAGGCACTGGCATCATTCACCAGGTGAATCTGGAGTACTTGGCGCGTGTGGTTCAGCTGCGGGAGCAGGACGGCAAGCTCACCGCCTTCCCCGACACGCTCGTCGGGACGGATTCCCACACCACGATGATCAATGGCATCGGCGTGATGGGCTGGGGTGTGGGCGGCATCGAAGCCGAAGCGGTGATGCTCGGACAGCCATACTACATGCTTCTGCCCGAGGTGATCGGGGTGAAACTCACCGGCGAGCTGCCCGAGGGCGCCACAGCCACGGATCTGGTGCTCACGGTGACTGAGCTCCTGCGGAAAAAAGGCGTGGTCGGGAAGTTCGTCGAGTTCTTCGGGCCGGGTCTGGACAAGCTCACCCTGCCGGATCGCGCTACTCTGGCGAACATGGCTCCGGAGTACGGTGCCACGATGGGCTTCTTCCCGGTGGACGAGCAGACGGTTGAGTACCTGCGCCTCACTGGCCGGCCACCGGAGGTGGTGGACCTGGTGGAGCGTTACTGCAAGGAGCAGGGTCTATTCCGGCAGGCTTCTTCTCCCGATCCCGAGTTCTCCGACGTGTTGGAGCTGGACATGTCGACGGTGGTACCGAGCCTCTCCGGGCCCCGTCGGCCGCAGGACCGGGTGCCTTTGGCGGATCTGCACAAGCGGTTCCACGCCACCCTGCACGACATGTTCGGGATCGACGTGCCGGAGGAAGATCACGCGCGCTGGCTATCCGAGGGTGGGGATCAAGCCGTGACCCAGGCGACCGGTCGGAAGCCGCGGGCCCAGGTCGTGCTGGACGGCCAGGCGGTTCAGCTTTCGCACGGCACGGTGGTGATCGCAGCCATTACGAGTTGCACCAACACGAGTAACCCGTCCGTCATGCTGGGGGCGGGTCTGGTGGCCAAGAAAGCTGTGGAACGCGGTCTACAACCGCGACCTTGGGTCAAGACCACCTTGGCGCCGGGCTCGCGAGCGGTGACCGATTACCTGAAAAAAGCGGGCTTGCTTCCCTACCTCGAGGCGATGCGCTTCCACGTGGTCGGCTACGGCTGCACCACCTGCATCGGAAATAGCGGTCCGTTGCCCGAAGAAGTGGCCGACGCGATCAAGAACAACAACCTGGTAGTGGCATCGGTACTCAGCGGAAACCGGAATTTCGAGGCGCGGATCCATCCGCTGGTGAAGGCTAACTACCTGGCCTCGCCGATGCTGGTGGTGGCCTACGCCATCGCGGGCACGCTGGACATCGACTTGATGAACGAACCACTGGACTACGATCCTAACGGCGAGCCGGTGTTTCTGAAGGACATCTGGCCGACCCAGGAGGAGATCCGGGAGGCCATGCGGGCGGCGCTGGATGCGGACATGTTCAAGGCCCAGTACGAGAAAGCGGGCGAGGGCGATCCGACCTGGGCGGAGTTGAAAGCACCGGTCGGGGATCTGTACGAGTGGGATCCGGCGTCCACGTACATTCAGGAGCCACCTTTCTTCAAGGATTTCTCTCTCGAAGTGCCTCCGCTGAAAGACATTGAGGGAGCGCGCGTGCTCGCCTTGCTGGGCGACACGGTGACCACGGATCACATCTCACCCGCTGGCTCAATCCCGGCCGATGGTCCCGCGGGCAAGTTCCTGATCTCCAGGGGCGTGAAACCGGAAGAGTTCAACACTTTCGGGTCCCGTCGCGGCAACCACGAGGTGATGATGCGCGGCACCTTCGCAAACGTTCGTCTGCGAAACCTGCTGGTGCCGGGCACGGAGGGCGGCTGGACGGTGTACCTGCCTACCGGGGAAAAGATGCCCATCTACGACGCGGCGATGAAGTATCAGGAGCAGGGGATTCCGCTCCTGGTCATCGCGGGCAAGGAGTACGGTACGGGCAGCTCCCGCGACTGGGCCGCGAAGGGCACGCAGCTACTCGGCGTGAAAGCGGTGATCGCCGAAAGCTTCGAGCGAATTCACCGAAGCAACCTGGTGGGGATGGGCGTGCTACCGCTGCAGTTCGTCGAGGGCCAGAATCGCGAGTCGCTTGGGCTGGACGGCACAGAGGTGTACACGATCCGAGGCATTGCCGAGGGTTTGGAACCGGGCAAGCGTCTCAAGGTGACGGCCGAAAAGAGCGACGGGTCCAAGGTCGAATTCGAGGTCATCACGCGGCTCGACTCCCACGTGGAGATCGACTACTACCGGAATGGTGGAATCCTACCCGCCGTGCTGCGCCGGATGATGCGCGAATAATTCCCCAGCTTCTACGAGCCTGGGAAACGGACGGGGGTGTGGCGTGAGCGGGAACTCCGAAACCCCGTGGGGGCGTTTACAAAATCGCCTGGGCGAGTGAAAGCTCTGCAGCGGGGTTTGCCACGGGCTGTACGTGCGTCCTGTCGCGAGGGGCGAGATGGAACAATTCCTTCTGAACAGCGGAAGGTCGTTAAAAGGACCTTACAAGCTCGAAGACCTTCGCGAGTTTCTACGGAGGGGCAAACTTCGCCCGGAGGATTCCGTGTGGTCCTCCGAGGAGGATCGCTGGGTGGAGGTAGCCCAGCTCGAACGGGTGCGGAGCATGTTCGCGGACGAGGCCGCACCCAGCCCCGGCGAGGGACGAAAGGTGCTCGCCCTGGCAAGT
>CAYXFI010000371.1:0-4160 GCA_964464205.1 uncultured Cytophagia bacterium | reverse complement strand
GCTTGCCCCAGTATTTGCAGAGGGCCAGATTGGTATTGGCGTAGCCTTCACCCTCGTCCCTCCGAGGGAGACGCAGGGATCCGATGATTCTTCGCACAACATCACGCTTCGTCAAAGCGGAGTCCCTCGCGATCGACGGAAAGTGAGAACAGCCGCTCCGATACCGGATATTCCCCTTCGAGACGACCCAATCCGACCACGCAGTCTCCCAGGCCCGCTCCCGACACCTTGGCCCCGAGGATCCCCCGGCAGGTTCGAAGCGTCCAGGCGATCCGGTCGATCTCGGGAGTCGTCACTCCGAGCGCCGCCATCAGACCGTGATTGAGATCCAGAAGGCGCCCCAGCTCCCCCAGCTCGCCGGCTCGAACCGCCGCCGCCCCGCGCATTGCGCTCGCCCCCATCGCCTCGAATACGGCCCCCATCACGTCAGGCAAGCGATCGGCCAGGGCGTCCACGCGTTCAATTACCGACCTCGTCCGCTCTTTCCTCCCCGAGTACACGGCCGTGAGGGGGAAAGAGAGATCGATCGGACGAACTTCCAGCGGATCCGACCGAAACTCGACGATCCCGCCGTAGACGCTCGCCGCCACATCTGCCCCGGAAGCGCGCCCCTGCACATCTCGAACCGCGGCTACGGAAAGCGATAGGATCCGATCGCGGTCGCACCGGCTCCCGGTTAGCTTGAGAACCCCAGCGATCACACCGACGGTCACCGCGGCCGAGGACCCGAAGCCGACGTCAGGGGGCAGGTCCGACCGAATCTCAATACGGACCCCGTTGTTAAGGAGATCCGCCGTGCGGGAAAGCGCAGCCTCCACGAAACGGAGGGTCGTCGGGAATCTCATGCGCTCGAGCGGACTTTCTGCACTTCCTAAAGCAGAAGCGACGCGGACCACTCGTTCCTCTAGCCTGGTCAATCGCACCCGCAAACGACGATCGATGGCGCACACCAGGGCCGGCTGCCCTCGCAGGACGGCGTGTTCACCCAGCAGCATCAGCTTTCCCGGTACCGAAACCTCACACGAGTCGAGCACCCCGTACCTCCAGTCGTGCCGTCATCGGGCGATAGCCGAATTCCACGCAGAGTTCGGGCAGATCATCCGTCGCGCCGAAAACGAGCAGCACCCCCGCCCGCTCTCCCCGCACGGCGCCCGCCCCCGAGATCTTGGCCCCGCCACCGAGCGCCTCCACCCTCGCCACGAATCTCTGCACCCTCTCCGGCACCACCCCGATCTCGCACAGGAGCCGATGGTTTTGTCGCACCAGGCGAATCAACTCTTCCCAGCTCCGGTGTTGCAAAGCATTTTCAAAGCCCCGGGCCACCTCCGCGAACGCGTCCCACACCGCATCGGAGAACGCCTCGGCCGCCACCGCGGCCACGGCTTCCCCCGTCGAGGACTCCGGTCGACCCGTGTGCACCAAAGTCAGTTCGAGCTCCCTGGCAGGTAGGGAGGTCCGCTCGCCCCGTTCGAAACGAATCAGACCACCGTACACGACGATGGCCGGATCGACTCCGCTCGCCCGACCGTGCTGCAGATTCTCGCTGTTCAGAACCAGTTCGTACAGGGCCTCAGCGTCGAGGTCCAACCGCAAATAGGCATCCATCGCCTTCGCAGTCGCGGCGAGAGTGGCGGCAGAGGACCCCATCCCAGCTCCGATCGGAAGATCGGAACGGATCCGTAGTTCGAAGCCTTCTCCGAGCTCCATCCCGCTCTTTTGCAACAGTTGCCCAATCAGGTGCAGGAACAGATCTTGCGGGCCTTCGAGCACCCGTGAAATGGGTAGTTCCCCCCTGAGGTACGCCTCGTGTCGAGCGTTCGCTCGAATGGTCCGCTCCGCAACCTCTTCGAGAGAGTACGTGGCTTCGAACTGAAAATCATCCAGTCTCAACCTGACGGAAGGGTCCGGACGTGGGTACACTTCGGCACGTGCCAGACAGTCCACCGCCGCCACCAGAGCAGGCCGACCGTAGACCACCGCGTGCTCCCCCGTCAGGATCACTTTCCCAGGAGCGACCGCAGTCATACTTTCTCGTAGACCCGCTTGTAATCCCGGATGGCCACCAGACGGAAATGGCCCGTCTCGTACTCGGGGAACTCCCAATCGGAGGGATCGCGGGGCAAGTACTCGCGGTAGAAACGCTCGTAGGTCCCGTAGTCGATTTCCTCGCGGCCCTCTAGCATTTCTCGATGCACATCCCGCAGCAGATGCTCCTGGTAGCCGGGCGCCACCCTTCCGCTGAACAACTCGGCCATGCACCCCGAACCGTAGCTGAAAAGGGCGATGCGCCTTTCGGAGAGGTCCGCTGCGGAATTCTCCAGTAGCGACGTCAGGGACACGTACAGCGACGCCGCGTAGGTGTTCCCGATGATGCGGTTGTACACCAGGGAGTCCGCGATTTGCTCGTGGAGCTCCTCCGCAGAGTGTTCACCGCGAGCCACAGCTCTGGCGAGCCGAAAATGCGCTTTCTCGGCCATTTTGGTGAACGGAAGGTGGTAGCAGAACCGCGCGAAATCCTCGAACGCTCGCCCCGACTTGCGCGCGTAGTCATCCCACGCTGCTAGCAGCGACCGAATGTAGACTCGCACGGAGTATTTGCCGTCGACCAGTGCCTCGTCGCGCCCGTTGGGGCGCCAGAAGTCCATCACATCCTCAACGTGGAGCCCGGTTTCGCGATCGAGCGCCAGGATTTGTGGTTCGGCCGAGACCAGTATCGCCGCCGCTCCCGCGCCCTGCGTGGGCTCCCCCGGGGTGCCGAGACCGTAGCGAGCCACGTCCGCCGCCACGACCAGGACGCGGTCCTCCGGCTGATCCGCCACCAACCTCGCCCCCAGCTGAATGCCCGCAGTGGCGGCGTAGCAGGCTTGTTTCATTTCGAAAACGCGACAGTTGCTCGGGAGTCCAAGAAGCCGGTGCACGTAGATGCCCGCCGCCTTCGACTGATCCACGCCACTCTCCGTGGCAAAAACGAGCATCCGCACCGTGGAAGGATCCACCTCCTTCAGCACTTGCTCGGCAGCGTTTGCCCCCATCGTGACCGGATCCTCGCCGGGTGGAGGTACAGCCATTTTCTCCTGACCGATCCCGTCCAGGAATTTCTCCGGCTCCACTCCCCGCGCGGCTGCCAGTGTTTTCATGTCCAAAAAGTACTTCGGCGTGTAGAAAGAAATGGCCTCGATACCGACGTCCATCAGCGCTCCCTGTGGTTCTTCTTTCGGATTGTCGTGTCGAATTCCGGTCGCCCCGGTGGCTCAGGAGGTTCTAACGGATTCGACCGAGCCCTTCCGGCAGTGGCGTCACAATGCAGCCCCGCCCCTGCCCCTCAGGCCCCGCGCGAACGTTTTCCTCGCCCGATCCACGTGCCAGCCCGGTCCCCGGGGCCTGAGCGGAGGCGAGTCCCCTTCCCTGCGCCCCGAGCCGAAGTTCGCCGGAGGGGTAACGTGCAGCTGTCCGCCCTTCACGGCGTGACCAAGGTGACCCGCCCCAGACCGAACCAGACCAAGGCTCATTCGATCGCGCTCCGGCCAGCCGCGGGCAGCAGCAATGAGTCGTTGCCACGCATCTGGTGGACGTGGGTGACGCCGAGCAGGAACATTGCGGTCACGAATTCGCGCTTCAGCCGCTCGATCTTCTCGATCACCTTCTCCGCGGACTCGAGGGCGGGTTCGAGAAACGGCGAAGCCACGCCGCACAACCACGCCCCCAGCACAATGGCTTTGGCCATGTCGATCCCGGTGCGGATTCCGCCCGAGGCGATGAGACGGACGCGGTCCCGGTAGGGACGCAAAAGCTGCAGCGCCACGGGGGTTGGAATCCCCCAGTCCTGAAAGACGAGCCCAAGTTCGTCGGAGCTCGCTTCCGCCTGCCGGTGGTGCTCGATGCGGCTCCAGGACGTTCCCCCCGAACCCGCCACATCAACGTAGCGGATGCCGGCGGCGATGGCGATCTCCACATCGGTGTCCGAGACCCCCGCCCCAACTTCCTTCAAGATCACCGGCACTTCAAGCTGCGAAGCAATCCGACCGATCTTCTCGGCAAGTCCGGCAAAGTTCGTGTCTCCTTCCGGTTGAACTGCTTCCTGCAGCGGATTCAGGTGAAGATAGAGGGCATCCGCCCCCACCACCTCCACTGCTTCGCGGCACTCCTCCAGCCCGAAACCG
>CAYXFI010000370.1:0-4170 GCA_964464205.1 uncultured Cytophagia bacterium | reverse complement strand
CGATGCCACACGTCCAGCCCACTGCCCGCTGTCGAGCGATCCTTCCTTTTCCCCGCATTTCCCGCACCGGGCCTCTCACGATACCTCATTCCAGCGACACAGTCTTCGTCCCGCACCCCACCGTGAAGGGTCCGGATCCGTTCCCAAGGGTCCGCCACGCCCCTACTCCCTGGCGATACCTAACCGCTTGCGCGTGTAGGGGATCAGGCCGCCGGCCGAGAAAATTCCCAGCACGGCATCCGGGAGCGGTGGGAAAGAGAAACGCCCCGCTTTGCACCGGAGTTCGCCCTTGACCAGATCGATCTCCACAACCTCACCCGGTTCGATGGCGTCCACTGCCTCCGGCGCCTGAATGACCGGCAGACCGGCGTTGATGGCGTTACGGAAGTACAGTCGTGCGAAGGATTTGGCCACCACGGCGCCCACCCCGGCGTACTTCAGGCAGAAAGCCGCCTGCTCCCGCGAGCTGCCGCAGCCGAAATTCTTGCCCGCCACGATCACATCCCCTGGCTGGACATTCCGGGCGAATTCGGGATCCAGATCCTCGAGGGCGTGCGAGGCCATCTCTTTCGGGTCGGTCACTGTGTACGTGTACTTGCCGGGGAAAATCACATCGGTGTTCACGTCGTCGCCGTACTTCCACACCTTGCCGCGAATCACATCCATCTCTTGCCTCTGCGTTGCTCAAAGGAATTCTCTCGGGTCCGTGATCACACCACGCACGGCCGACGCCGCCGCCGTGGCGGGACTGCACAGGTAGATTTCTGCCTCTTTGTTCCCCTGACGTCCGCGGAAATTGCGGTTCGAAGTGCTGAGGCTCACCTCTCCAGCGGCCGGAATCCCCTGATGGCTACCCATGCAAGGACCGCAATTGGCATTCATGATCACCGCACCAGCGTCGGCGAGGATCTCCAGGTAACCCGCTTTGAGAGCCTCCAGGTAGACGCGCTGAGACGCCGGAAAGACCAGCATCCGCACGTCGGGGTGGACTTTTCGACCCTCCAGAATAGCCGCCACCACCTGAAAATCCTCGAGCCGCGCGTTCGTGCACGAACCGAAGAACACCTGGTGAACGCGCGTGCCCGCCACCTCAGACACAGGCTTCACGTTGTCCACCGTGTGGGGGCAAGCCACCTGGGGTTCCAGGTTGCTCACGTCGAAACGGTGGATCTTCGCAAACTCCGCGTCGGGATCCGACTTCACTACTTCGAAGTCCCTTCTGGCCCGTGGACGGACGTACTCGAGAGTGGTGTCGTCGGGTTCCACGTAGCCGATCTTCGCCCCCATTTCCACGGCCATGTTGCACAAGACCATTCGGCTCGCGACGGTCATCTTCTCCACCGCTTCGCCGGCGAACTCGACGGCCATGTAATTGGCACCGTCGGCGCCAATTTGGCCGATGGCATACAGCATCAGGTCTTTGGCGTACACACCGGCCGGGGGGGTCGATTCCAATAGGACCCGCATCGTCTCGGGCACGCGCAGCCAGATGCGCCCGGTGGCCATGATCACGGCCATTTCTGAGCGTCCGATGCCGGTGCCGAACGCGCCCACCGCACCGTACGTGGTGCTGTGGCTGTCCGAACCCACGATCAATAGTCCCGGCAACGCAAAGCCCTCTTCCACCATCACCTGGTGGCAGATCCCTCGGTTCACATCGAAGAAATTCCGAATCCCGTGCTTCTTGACGAACTCACGAATCTCCTTGTGGTTTTGCGCGAACTTCTCGTTCGGGGGAGGTGAAGCGTGGTCGAGAATCACCACGTGGATGTCCGGGTCGTAGAGTTTCTGCACCCCGATCGACTGGAATGTCTTGGAGATGGCGGCGGTGTTGTCGTGGGACATTGCGTAGTCCGGCACGATCTCCACGATCTCGCCCGCCTTCACATCCCGGCCCGCTTTCTCGCTTAACACTTTCTCCGCAAACGTCTTTCCCATCGCCTTCCCTACGCGCGGTGAAACAAACCTGACTCGCTTGTCCGCAGCGGCACCACAACAGTCGTCGTCCACACCCGCGCCGGAGCTCACTGCGCAGGGGAATATATCACCGGGGTCGGTGAATGTCAACGGCTTTCGGGTGAGCCCTCGCACGCGCCGCGGAGCATCGGCCCTAGTCTTTGCTTGGCAAGAGACGTTCGCACTCGACAAACTCGCGGGAACCTCAGAGGGTCAAGGAGAGTGGAAAAGGACGGGCGGTCGGGAAACGGCCGACGCAGAGCGAAAAAGGGGTTGATCGGAAGCACTGGTTTTGCTATATTCCTGGCCGCTGTGAGGGCGTAGCTCAGTTCGGTAGAGCAGCGGCCTTTTAAGCCGTTGGTCGTGGGTTCGAGTCCCGCCGCCCTCACGAGGAGAAAGAAAACGCGTCCATAGCTCAATTGGTAGAGCAACTGACTCTTAATCAGTGGGTTCCAGGTTCGAGTCCTGGTGGACGCACGGAAGGCCCCGGCGGGAACTCGCCGGGGCCTTTGACGTTGGCAGTAGTGAGATCTTGGGGACGACGTGGTCTCGACGGGGGTGAAGAGGTTAGGAGCGGCACGCCGGGGTTCCTCGGGTCCCCGTGACCAAACCGAGGGCAAAACTAAACGCAGACTATGCGTATCCTCTGGCTGCCTAATTGACGGCAGTCACGCTCTTCTCGGGCTCCGCCCGTCGGCCTGAGAAAGAGCGTCAGACAGGCGGGCTGGCGTTGGCTCTCGCCCAGGGGGTCGACGCGAGAAATGAACTGGGCTGGCTCCGGATCAGCTCCGTCTACCGCGCTGACCGGAGCGAGAACGAGCGGTAGACTAAGCGTGTAGAAGCTCCTGGCCGATCACCTTCGGACGTGGGTTCGACTCCCACCGTCTCCACAACCAAGGGCAAGGTCTCTCAACCTTGCCCTGATTTTTATGCCAACTCGCCTTCGCCAGCCGTGGCCCTTGCAGAGTCCTCGCCGTTTAGCCCCGAAACGAAAGCTTGACAGATCCCCGGAAGTTCCGCATCTTGCTGCAGGAACAGCGGACTCAGCGGAACTGAAACAGCTCGAACCCAGACACATCCAGACGAGGGAGTGGCGATGAACGTAGAACGACCCTTCGGTTTCGATCGGGAGAAGCTCGCGGACGAACAGATCTCCTGGTTGCGCGAAACCGCTCGCTTGGCCCGGGGAGATATTCTCAAGATGACCACCTTAGCCAATTCCGGCCATCCGGGTGGCTCCATGTCCTCCATCGAGATCTACCTCACCGTGTGGTCCTGCGCCAACGTTGATCCTTCCGACCCCCGGCATCCTGGGAGGGACCGGATCGTAGTGAGTCACGGCCACACGTCACCCGGGGTCTACGCCACCCTGGGCAGGCTGGGCTTCGTGAATCTGGAAGAAGCCATCGCCACGTTCCGGCTGGCTGGGAGCATGTTCGAGGGGCACGTGGAACGGGAGGTGCCGGGCGTTGAGTGGAGCACGGGGAATCTCGGCCAGGGCCTGTCCGCTGCGTGCGGCTTCGCCCTGGCCAGCAAGCTGTGGAACCACCCGTTTCGCGTGTTCGCCCTCATGAGCGACGGGGAACAACAGAAGGGCCAAGTCTCCGAGGCAAGGCGGTTCGCCAAGAAGTACGGCCTCACGAACATCACCGCTGTGGTCGATTTCAACCGCATTCAGATCAGCGGGCACACCTACGAGGTGATGCCCCAAGACGTTCGGGCCAACTGGGAGAGCGACGGCTGGCGCGTCATCGAGGTGGACGGACATGATCCGCAGGCCCTTTATCAGGCGCTGCGTGAGGCCGTGCTGGACGAAGATCACCTCGTCATGATCCTGGCCCGCACCGTGATCGGGAAGGGTGTGTCTTTCATGGAGGACAAGCCGGACTACCACGGCAAACCCGTTTCCCGCGACAAGCTCGCGGACGCCCTGAAAGAGCTGGGGCTTGAGGATGATCTCGAACACTACGAAGCACTTCGAAAAGAGCTTTCCGCGCGAGGTCTCACCAAGCCCGAGCTTCCTCAACCCACCTTTCGCCTGGATGTGGGGCAGCCGCGCACGTACTCAACCGACGATAAGCTCGACAATCGGAGCGCTTGGGGCAACGCCCTGAAAGACATTGCGCAACAGAACTGCGGGCACAATGAACGGAATCCCCTGGCCGTTTTCGACTGCGATCTCGCTTCGTCCGTGAAAACCGACGGTTTTGCCGG
>CAYXFI010000369.1:0-4171 GCA_964464205.1 uncultured Cytophagia bacterium | reverse complement strand
CCTGGGCCCTTGCACGCGAACCAGAGTATTCGGTTGAAGAGATCCTCGTCGTTGCGGTCGACGTCCTCCAGATCCAGCTCGAGCGACCGCTCGGCCCAGTACCGCGCTTCTCCCGTGAGGGCGCCGAGGGGCGGGTTCATCTCGTCGAGCGGGATGTTGTTGGGAAGGGCCGTGTATGGCGTGAAATCTGGTGCTTCCGTGAAGCAGTCGTACATCGGCTCGGCTGCCAGGTCGAACTGGTTCATCGGCTCCAGACCCAGCACCTGCTCGATCGTGCGCACCATGCTGATCTGAGTGTAGTAGGTGTGCACCACCGCTCCGCGCTTCGTGTAGGGGCTGATCACCAGCCCGACGGTGCGGTGACCGTCGACGTGGTCCAGTCCAGCCTGGGGGTCGTCTTCCGTCACCAGGATCAGCGTTTCTTTCCAAAACTTGCTGTGCGAGATCGCCTCCACGATGCGCCCCAGCGCCAGATCGTTGTCGGCCACCGCCGCTCGAGGGGTGGGCCGGCCGGGCCGCAGGCCGGAGGTGTGGTCGTTCGGAAGCAGCATGATCACGAAGTTCGGGAAATTGCCCTTCTTCTCGAACTCCTTGAGCTCGTCAATGAACACCTGGGCGCGATACACATCCGGCACTGAGTTGGGGAAGCCGATGTACTTCGGGCAGATGTAGGGCTTGAGCGTTTCCAGCTTGGGCGTGGCCCAGATCTTGAACTTGCCGGTGCCTTCGACGAAGTCGCGGTAGATCTCGAGGAATTCGCCGCGCGGCTCAATGTGGGCTTGGACAAACTCACCGTAGTCGCGAAACGTGAGGCCCTTCGCCAGCACCTGGTCCCAAATGAAACCCGAACTGGCGTACGCGAGGGCGTCCCCGCCGTCGTAGGGGTACGAGCGCGCGAAATCGCCGAACTGCTTCTCGATGTAGTCGGTCACGTAGGCCTCGTCGGTCCACTGGTGGCCGTCCGCGCTCAGTACCCCGCTGCAGTAGTAGTTGTCCAGTAGAACGAATTGCTCGGCCAAGGCGTGGTGATTGGGGGTGACTTCCCGACCGAAGTGCACCAGCGAGCTGTCGCCGTCACCCTGGGGCATGTCGCCGAAAACCTGATCGTAAGTCCGGTTCTCTTTGATGATGTACACCACGTGCTTGAACACGGACTTCTCCCCCGGGTGCAGAGGGATCGGGACCAGCCGCGAGGCTTTCACCTCGGACTTCTCCCTCCCCCGGGCAAGTTTCGGGAACGCGTTGTTCCTGCGCACCTCCTCCGTGTAGCGGGCCAGCATGTCGGGATCGGGGACGCGGATCACCGAGACGGAGCCCAGGTGGTCGTGCGAATTGAACCCGGGCCGACGTGTTCCACGGTTCAGCGATCCCAGGCCCTTGACGTTGGCCACGAAAAGGAACTCGTTGGCGCTGTCCAGCACCACGGCTCCCGGGTACCACCCCGTGGGGATGAAGCCGATCACCCGGCTCTCGAAGCTTCTGACTTGTGGGTCCCCGGCGAAGTAGCCCAGTTGCACAACGGCCAGCGCGTTGTCGGTGCCGTTGGCCACGAAGAGAGTGCTCCCGTCCCGAGTGAGAGCTAGGGCGTTCGGCGCGCTTCCAAACGGCAGCGACGGGTCCATTCGAACGTTGATCTGTTCGACTACCCGCCCCGACGCAAGGTCGATCACCGACACGAGGTGGCTGTTTGCGTTCGCCACGAACAAATGGGTGCCGCCCACGTCCATCGCCATCCCGCAGGGGTGGAGTCCTACCTCGATTTGCCTCACTTCCCGTCCGGCTCCGAGATCCACGACTGACACAGTGCCGTTGGAGGCGATCCCGGTGCGAGGATTGACGAGGATCGGACTGCCCGAGGTGAAGCTTGTCGGCTCCCCCTTCTTGGGCAGCCTGCCGCCCCAGTTGGCCACGTAGGCCGTGCGGCCATCGGGCGAGAGCAGAACGTCGTAGGGGGCTACACCGACGGGGATGGTACGGGTTTTCTTGCTTTGCAGGTCGACCACGGCCAGAGCATTGTTGCGGCTGAGGCAAACGTACAGCGTGTTCCCATCCGGGCTCAGGGCCAACCCGCCCGGCGCGCTGGGATCCCGTTTCCCCTTCGGACCGGGGAAATCGATGTGGTCCACCCAGCGGTAAAGGCCGTCCTCGAGCCCGGCCACGTAGACGGAGCGATTGGCTTCCGAGACGTAGATCCTGCGGCCGTCCGGCGAGAACGCAATGCCAGTGAAAGACATCCCACCTTTGGGCAAAGGCAGCGTCTGGAGGATGGCCCGATCCCGTACCCGAATCAGCACCAGGCTGGACTTGTTCTGGACGGCCAGCAGCTGCTCATCGGGGCTCAGGGCGAGGTCCACGGGACGGCCGGGGAAGATGATCTGCAATCCCGCCGGTCGCAGGATCTGGTGCGTGGGCGTGACCACGCTGCCGTCCGGCTGAAGTCCGACCGTGATCTTCTCCTGGCCGGCTCCTTGGAAAGCCGTGAACCAGCTAAGTCCGAGAAGCAACAAGTACGAAAGCGCGATTCTCATTTTGCAACCCTCCAGCTTGCGAAACCAAACTGCGGCGGATTCGGGGGCCCCTTTGCACTGATTCGCTCGCCCGAGGCTGTGCCCGGGTTCGATCGTCCGGGCCGGCCTCTTCCCCGCGTCGGGACGGCGTCGAGCCGGCGTTACCTCAGGAATCTGTGACTGGATCCGACCGGTAGTTGCCTTCCCTACGCCAGACATCCAGCATCAGTTCGTACCTCTCGAGCTTCATGCCGGGGTAGATGCAGTTGCTCGTGGAGAACACGTAGCCGTAGCCGGGCATGCCGTGGCGCAGGGCGTAACGCGCCGATTCGATCACCTCTTCGTCAGTACCCGTGTCCAGTAGTCCGCAGTTCACGTTGCCGATCAGGCACACCCGGGAGCCGTAGAGGCGCTTCACTTCGGCGATGTCCACGCCTCCCTGGGGATCGAGGGAGTGAAGGGCGTGGGGGTTGGCTTCCACCAGTTGGTCGATGATCGGCATGATGTTGCCGTCCGTGTGCTTGATCGTGTAGAACCCGAGCTCGCGATAGCCGGCGATGAGGCGCTGCAGGTAGGGCGTCACGAACTCGGCGAATTGGGTGGGGCTCAGAAAGGGCCCGTCGTTGAAGCAGTAGTCGGCGCACAGGGCGAATCCGTCGAGGTCGGTTTGCCGGGCGAGGCGTTCGGCGCGTTCCAGCGCTTGATTCACCATTGTTTCCGCTTCCACCTTGACCTTCTCAGGTTCGTCGGCCAGACGGTAGGCGAAGTGGACCATGTTCTCGCCGTCGGGGATCCCGAAGGTGGCGTCGCCGTGGGTCATGAGGAAGTACCGGTCGCCGCTCAGGTCTCGGATGAGGTCGACGAGCCGCACGAGTTCATCGTCCGTGTAGGGATTGGGAATGACGTGGATGGCGCTGTGTTCGAATCGCTCCGCGATGGTGACGTAGATTTCGGCGATGTCGCGGCGGTGCAGCTCGCGCTCCCTTTCGCTCATTTGGTCCCATTGGTCATAGTTGCGGTGCCTCGGATGGATGCGGCCGAACGCCTCCATCGTGAGGTAGAAGACCAGTTCGAAGTGGGGAACGCGGCCGGAAATCGGTCGTCGTTCCAGGCAGGCGATGAACTTCTCGCGCGGGGTCATCGCGGGCGTCTCCGCGGGTTGATGAGCCATCCCGAGAGGAATCTAAGCTTTCCCAGGTGGTGAAGCAACAGGGAATGGCGGGAAGGCCGGAGCTGGGCGTGCTCGGCGAGAGGTAGTGTGGCTCGCGCAGAGACGCTCAGCCGTCAAGCCGTCCCTACCCCCATCCCGCGCTAGAAATGAACAGGCGACGTCCTCGGGGTTTCGGCGCAAAGGGAAAAGCAGCCTGAGCTTCCCGGAAGCCGTTCAGGCTCATGCTACGAACGCTGTGATGTTTTTTTCTCGCTGAGCGTCTCACCGTCCTCCGCTTTGCGTTTTGACCCCTTCGCAAAAGATCCATTTCTCTGCGGCTCGGCGTGGAATGGGACTGAGGGGTGAGACACCTGCTTCCGGTGAGGCTTCGGCCCGCGTGGCGGGCCGTAGGTCCGGCGGGAGCCGGACCCGCCAGGGGTGGGGGTTGCGGAGGAGATTGGAGGGACGCGCTTCTGCGCGTCATTTCGGTGAGATTGGGCCTGCACGGGCGGGG
>CAYXFI010000368.1:0-4182 GCA_964464205.1 uncultured Cytophagia bacterium | reverse complement strand
GAACCGGATTGTTCCGCACGTACAGCCACTTCTCTTCGTAGCTCTGCCACGAACGAAGCTGTCTGTCCCAAAAGCTCCTCTGCCAGACGGGCTTCTCTTCCGGCCACGGCCAAACGCGCGACGCCAGTGCCTTCCAGAATTGGACCCAGCGTTCCAGCGATGGTGCCGCCTCGTCAGCGGGGCCGCAAAAGAGATGCACGTGGTCCGGCATCACCACATATCGCCCCACCAGCCATCCCTTCGCCTCCTGCCACACATTTCGCAGCAGATCGTGTACCTCTGGCCGAGCAAGAAGCGGTCGCCGTTTCCTGGTGCACACCGTGACGTAGATGATCACCGGCCCACGCCAGTCCCATCGCGGCGGCAGGTGCACCGGTTTGCGTCGTGATGGCACGTGCACCGTTGACCTCCTCCATTTGCATCACAAACCAAGTTCCAATGAGCGACCGGGCGCGTCTAGGAGGGGCACGCTTCTGCGCGATCCAAAAGCCACCAGGGCACAACCGGTTCCCCAGCCTTTCCGAGGGGACGCGCCGAATCGGGGCCCTCCGAAAAGCGCGTCAGAGTCAAAGTCGGAGGGTCACGCTTCTGCGTGACCCAAGGGGCAGCTCGGGCGTGACGTGTCTTTTAGCTTACGAACGGCCGCGCTGAAGTGTGGCTCTCCGTAATTGCACCAAGAAGCTTCAACATCCCCTCAGGACGAACGAGGACACACTGCCCGGACAATTGGACCCGCTTTGCGGGGCCCCCCGAAAAACCGAAAAACGCGTCGGAGGGGCATGATTCCGCGTGACCCGGGGTGGCCACACCCGGACGCGCAAAGCGCGTCCCTCCGAAAAACGCGCCGGAGGGGCACGCTTCTGCGTGACCCAGAAGTGGCACGGACGTAACCTGCCCCCACCTTGCAAACGGACGCGGCAGGGTTACAGCTGGACGCGCAAAGCGCGTCCCTCCGAAAATGGGCCAACACGCCACCACTTCTCCGCAGAACGCACCGAAACGCACCGCCGCGAAAACCGGACCCGCGAAGCGGGTCCCCCCGAAACTTCTCACACCTTACCGCACCAGAGCCACTTTCTGTACCGCCGTTCGCCCCGTTGCCTGCAGGCGCACGAGGTACACACCACTGGGCAGGAGACGGCCGGCGTCGTCCGTGCCATCCCAGCGAACCTGATGCTCCCCCCGCGGTTTTGAGCCGCTGACAAGAGTGCGCACGACACGTCCGCGTACATCGAGTATCGCCAGCCTGACTCGCCCCGGCCGCGGAAGCTCGTACCGAACAAGAGTGGATGCGTTGAAGGGATTCGGGTGACAAGGGACGAGGACCCGGTTGCCCGGAACCGACCCTCCGGTGCCTGAACCAACTACGGAGGTCGGGATTTCGATCCCCGCCACGTTGGCCGAGACCAGGTTGTATTCTACAACAGCGAAACCGAAAAGAATCCGCTTCACGGGCCCCACACCTGGCGCGTACCACTCCACCCAATCGGCGTCCCGGCCGGAGAAGTGGTACCAGAAGCGGTAGCAACCCACGAATTCGCCCGCCGGTACTGAGACCGTGTCATTCACGCTCTGAAGCTCCACCGTCCAGCTCAGCCCCTGCTGATTTCGGATCAGCCACCTCGACCCCACACCAGCGGCGAAAGCCAGCCACACCTGCTCGGAGTCCCCGTCGAACGCCCGCAGCTGCCCGCCTTCGGTCATCCGGACGAGAATAGATCCAAACTGTCCCGAAGAACTGAGCCGAAAATAGGTTAGCGAATCGACCCTGACCGAGTCTTCCACGAGCCACTCGTCGCCTCGGTCGAACGTCCAGCGATTTCCAACGTGCAAGGGAAAGTAGAGACTGAACCCATCCGGATCGAGGCGCAGGATGCGGTTCATCGCGGTCCTGGTCGAGACCCGCACGTCCGGGTCGGGATCGAGGAGCAGCGGCCTGAGACGTTGCAAGACCTCTCCCCTCTCGGAAAGCACGGCGTCGCGCAGGCGATCGAAGCGGTCGCGGTGGACCTCGTCCTCGCTCACCCAGGGCGCATCATGCACGGCGAGGCGACCTAGCACTTCCGCGGCGTGCCGTCTGACCCACCAATCGGGTGAACCCAGGGCTGCAAACAGTTCGTACAAATTCGCGAAACAAGTGGCCGGGTATCTGGGCGGGATGTTCCACCGGTGCACACGCGGTTCGCTGAAGTCCCGCTCCCACACTTCCGCAAGCTCAGCCGAGGAGTCGGGTCGCACCAGCACGTACCAGTATTTCCTGTAGATGCACCCGGAGGGGCAGTCACCCCAGCCGCGGCTGAAAACCACGTACCACAAGTCGCCTTTTCGGAAAGCTTCGATGCGGTCACCATCGCCGCCGAAGTGACTGGGCCCGGCGGACTCGACACCCGGGATTCCCCTGCAGAGTTCCGCCAGGGCCGGGATCCGTAGAGGCTGGTCGAAATGCAGTGCGAAGCCCGCTCCGCAGGTGAGGGGCTCGACGTACGCCAGCCCGAATTCACGCCCCAGGGAGTCGATGGGCGCGAAACCCGTCCACAGCTCGCCCTCCAGCCAGGGTCTGGTCCAATCGGCGGAAGAGCTCAGCAGGAGACAGGTGGGATCGTAGTCGGGGAAAGCGTGAATGTCGGCTAGGCTGTCGTCCACCGTGCGGGCGAGCGACAGTACTCTGCTGAGCTCAGCGGCGAGCCGCGTGTCCAACCTCACGCCACCTTCCTGCAGGCGCAGAGCCAGGATCACGGCATCCCATTCATAGCGGCTTCGGTAGACCCACACGCCCTGGCCGAGCGTGGCGACGTAGACTGTGCCGGGTTCCAACGGATCAGCGACGATCTTCGAAATGCCGGAGACCTCGAAGAGCGCCTCGGGGGAGACGCGCAACCAGGTTCGCCCCGCGTCGTAGCTCTCCCACATGGCCCACGAGTCCCCGGGGGACACGGCACCTCCGGCCCACACATGGCGCGAGTCGGACGGATCCACAGCAAGCCCGAAGAAATACACCGGCTGGTCGCGCAGGTTCGTCTCCCACCAGGTCCGGCCGCTGTCCGTCGACACGATCACCGCCCCTTCCATCCCGGCGTAGACGACGTCCTGATGCCTTGGATGCACAGCCAGCGCATCGCAGGCGTTGTCGCCGGCCATGTCTGGGAAAGAGGTGTCCCACGTTTGACCGCAGTCCCACGAGCGGGCGATCCACGGGGCGAAGATGGCGTTCTCACCGCCGATCCACATTTCCCCGCACAGCGCGAAACGGTCCGCCAGGCAAATGGCGTTGATCACCCCCATTCCAACCTGGTAGACCGGCCTCCAGTAGAAGGGGAAATCGTCCGAACGGTAGAGCACGCCGCCGCCGGCCGCAAAGGCCGGAGCTGGAGGCATGTGTCCGCCGGAGGCGAAGCTGACCAGGGCCCGGATTTCCCGGATCGAGGTGTGGTCGATCCCGCTGTCCGCCGGTACCCAGCCGGCGTCGGCCAAGCGGCAAATCAGGGTGGAGTCCTGTCCGTGGGTTCGGACACCGACCACGGGGATCTCAAAATCCACCGGCCCCACTCCCCACCGGTAGAGATCCACGGATCGCAGGTCTTTCCCCAGCAAGCCCAGGCACTCCCAGTTCGAGAGGGAATCATCCAGTGCGCGACGGTAGGCTCCCCAGGTGTCCGTCACGGCGTAGATGTACCGATTCCCCAGGACTGGCAATGCGGAAACCGCAAGATCGCGTACGATCTTGCCCGGCAGTCCGAAAGGGACTGCGGATTGCGAGAATCCGGGATCTGCTCGCAGGAGGAAGAGCAGCAAAACGAGGAGACGGAATCTCGTCATCTTGGCGCCTCCTTCGGGAATTTGTGGAACGACCGGAGTCGCGCGCAAGGACAGGCGACGTCCGGCTGCGGGACCGGACGAGTGACCTGCGACGACAGGAGTCGTCGCACTCCGGGTCCGAACGCAAGGATGGAGTCGCTGTAAGTAACCGACGCAAAACCTCGGGAGCTGGAACTCGCTCCCATGCTAACTGCACCGCTGTAGTTCTGTAAACCCCGCTGAGGTGAATCGTTGTGGGAGCCACGTCTCGTGGCGATCTTGCGACGAAGCGCGCGCAAGCGCGGGGACGCAAGGGTCGAAAAGAAATCCCCACCCGCGACCCGGCCGACCCCACGGAACCATCCCCCGGTCCCTGCGTCCACCACG
>CAYXFI010000367.1:0-4183 GCA_964464205.1 uncultured Cytophagia bacterium | reverse complement strand
GTGAGAAGACTCGCGTCCTCCGAGCGGTGGACGCTGCGCGCAGGGAGATCCAGGATCTTCGCTCGCACCTAGCGGAGAACCTGGGTGACCACGGTGCGAGCATCTTCGACGCCCATGAGTTGCTGCTCTCGGACCAGGCAGTTGTGGAGGCCACGACGAGGCGAATCGAGCGCGAGAAGTTGAGCGCTGATCACGTGTTCGCCGAGGTCATGGAGAATCACGAGCGAGCGTTGCAGCAAAGCGGCAACGAGGTGCTTGAACAGCGGGCCGCCGACATCCGGGACGTGAAGAGGAGAGTGCTGCGGCACCTGATTGGTGACCGGCGTCGCGCCCTCACGAACCTCCCGGAACAGGCCGTGGTGGTTTCGCGCGAGCTGACACCGTCCGACACCGCCACGATGGCTCCCCGCAAGGTGCTGGCTTTCGCGACAGACCTGGGGGGCAAAACCTCCCATGCGGCGATCATGGCGCGGGCGTTACGGATCCCCGCAGTGGCAGGCTTGCACTGCCTGACGGCGGTCGTTCGACCTGGCGACACGATTATCGTGGACGGGTTGAGTGGGGAAGTCGTGGTCAGGCCGACGGACGAAACGCTGGAGGAGTACCGCCGCAGGCAGCAGCAGTATTTGCGGCTGAGCACCTGGCTCCAGCGGATCCGGGATTTGCCCGCCCGCACGCTTGACGGGAAAGACGTAGAACTCTCGGCCAACATCGAACTCCCTGAGGAAGTGGAGTCGCTGCCGGAATTTGGTGCCCACGGGATCGGACTGTACCGCACAGAATACCTCTACCTGGCCAAACCGGACCCACCCACGGAAGACGAATTGTACGGTGAATTCCGGCGGGTGGTAGAGGCCGTTCGCCCACACAGCGTGATCATCCGAACGCTCGATGTCGGTGGCGACAAAAAACCCGACTGGATGGTATTCCCCGAGGAAGAGAATCCGTTCCTCGGGCTGCGCGGGATCAGACTGTGTCTCGAGAAGGAGGAACTATTTCGGACGCAATTGCGAGCTATCCTGCGAGCTGGGGTCCACGGCGGCGTCAAGATTCTCTTCCCGATGATCTCCTCCTTGTCAGATCTTCGCCGCTGTCGGGAGCATCTCGACCGGGTACGCCAGGAACTGCGGGCCGAAGGCCAGGCCTTCGCTTCCGAAGTGGAGATAGGCGTGATGATCGAAGTTCCGTCCGCGGCAATCATGGCGGACTCCCTGGCGCGAGAAGCAGATTTTCTTTCCATCGGCACGAACGACCTGATTCAATACGCACTGGCCGTCGACCGCGGGAACGAACACATTGCCCACATGTATCAGCCCTTCGACCCTGCGGTATTGCGCCTCATTAAAGACACGATCGAAAAGGGCCACCGTGCCGGTGTCTGGGTCGGGATGTGCGGGGAGATGGCTGGAGACCCGCTAGCCACGCTACTGCTGCTGGGATTGGGATTGGACGAGTTCTCCGTGAGTCCCATCACCTTGCCGGAAATCAAGCAGATCATCCGCTCGGTGAGTTACTCTGAGGCGGAACAAGTGGCACGATGGGCACTCCAGCTTCAGACGGCCGAAGAGGTGGAGGACTTTCTGCGAGACGTGGTGCACAAGCGTTTCTCGGGCCTGATCATTTGAGCGCACGAGCGCCGACCGGTGGCTGGAGCGAGGCGGGCTTACCCGGATCGCCAAATCGCCGGCACAATGGGGTCGATCTTCTCAATGCCAACTGGATTTCCCTGGGCGAGCGGATGCCGCGCTGTTCAAATTGGAACCCGATGTTTCTCGGCAGAAGACTTGCACCTGGGGGGAAGTCGATATTTCAATCCGCACGTACGCTTTGTAGCACCGGTAGGAGGTCCAGGGCTCACGTAATTGCAGGAGGGAATTGGGTAAGGCCCGATTTGGGCGCTACGGTCTCCCCAGTGGAAGCCTTCGAAAGACGCTGAGGCTTTCCGCAGTTGTGAGGACCGCACGGGGACATGCTTTTCTTTTCCGACTGGGGGTTGTATCGCGTAGGGGAGGGGACTCGCCCGGTGACGCCGATCAAAGGTGATCCAGCTTGGGCAGGGTTTTGCAAAGGACCTGTGTGGGGCCTCTTCCTGGCGACTGAAGCTGGGCCGATTGGGCACGTCTTGTGAACGACAGCCGGGAGGTG
Source organism: uncultured Cytophagia bacterium (assembly GCA_964464205.1). Classification (GTDB taxonomy): domain Bacteria; phylum Zhuqueibacterota; class Zhuqueibacteria; order Oleimicrobiales; family Geothermoviventaceae; genus Zestofontihabitans. Next base: position 2,038 of record CAYXFI010000367.1, on the reverse strand, counting down.
AGATGAATCTGCAACGAGCCATCCAGGAATACGATCGCTCCGACATGCTGAGCAAGTTGGTCGGTTTTTCGGAGCAACTGCGCGAGGCGTGGGAGCGGGCGATGAAGGTGAAAGTTCCCTACCGAGAGGAAGACATCCGGAATGTGGTGGTGGCTGGAATGGGGGGCAGTGCCATCGGCGGGGACATCGTCCGTTGCCTCACGTACCGAGAGATCAGGGTGCCGGTGGCCGTCGTACGACACTACGAACTGCCGTCCTACGTCGGTGAAGGCTCTCTCGTCTTCGTCTCGAGCTACTCGGGCGAGACCGAAGAGACGCTCTCCGCGTTTCGGGAAGCTATCGAGCGCAAAGCCCAAATTGTGTGCATCACCTCGGGGGGCACAGTTGGTCAGTTGGCGGAACAGCACGGTTTTCCCGTCGTGCGGATCCCCACAGGGTACCCTCCGCGTACGGCCCTCGGTTTCCTCACAGTACCCATCCTCTACGTGTTGGCGGGATTGGGCCTGATTCGGCCGCTGGAGGAGGCTCTGCGGGAGTCGGCGGATCTCGCAGAGGAACTGTCGAAGAGGTACGCGCCGGATGAGCCGGACAACGACGCCATTCGCATTGCGGAGCAGCTACTGGGCAAGGTCCCTGTGGTGTACAGTTCAGTTGTGCCAATGGAAGCCGTGGCTCTGCGATGGAAAGGCCAATTCTCGGAAAACGGCAAGATGCTGGCGTACGCCAACGTGTTTCCCGAGCTGAACCACAACGAGATCGTGGGATGGGGACTCAACCGGGATCTGCAAAACCGGATTCAGGTCATCTACTTGAAGGACCGGGGCGACCACGAGAGGATCAAGCACCGGATGGACATTTCGGCTGAGATCCTCCGGGGCCAGACGAACGAGATCATCGAGGTTGAGACCGAGGGCCATTCGCTCATGGCCAGGATGTTTTCCCTGATCGTGCTGGGCGACTACGCTTCGTACTACCTGGCTTTGCTGAACAAGGTGGATCCCACCCCCGTGGACAACATCACCTACCTAAAGAATCGCCTGAAGGAACTTTGATCGGACCCGCCAGCGAGCGGGTGACAAAGGGGTTTTGCTGACAGTGACTACTGCCAAGTTGGAGGAGATGAAACATGCGCAATTTTCTGTTCACTTCTGAATCGGTCACCGAAGGCCACCCGGACAAGATCGCGGACCAAATCTCCGACGCTGTGCTGGACGCTGTGCTCGAGCAGGATCCGCACGGCCGGGTCGCCTGCGAGACCTTCGTGACTACCGGGCTGGCGCTCGTGGGCGGCGAGATCACCACGGACTGCTACGTCGACATACCGAAAATCGTGCGCGACGTGATCCGGGACATCGGATACACGGACGCGCGCTACGGTTTTGACTACCTGACCTGCGCCGTTCTCACGACGATCGACCAGCAGTCTCCCGACATTGCGCTCGGGGTGGATCGCGCCGGGGCCGGTGACCAGGGCATCATGTTCGGCTACGCTGTGGACGAGACCGCCGAACTCATGCCCATGCCGATCATGCTTGCTCACAGGATGGCGATGAGGCTGGCTGAGGTTCGCCGGAAGAACATCCTCCCATACTTGCGCCCGGACGGCAAGACTCAAGTCACTGTGCGTTACGAGGACAACGTCCCCGCGGAAGTGACGGCGGTGGTGGTCTCTGCCCAGCACGAACCGGATGTCTCGATGGAGCAGATCCGCGAGGACATCATTCGTGAGGTCGTCCACGCAGTGGTGCCGAAAGAGCTCATCCGGGAAGACCGCATCGTGTACCACATCAACCCCACGGGCCGTTTCGTGATCGGCGGTCCACAGGGCGACACGGGACTGACGGGGCGGAAGACCATCGTCGACACCTATGGCGGCGTGGCGCGCAATGGCGGCGGCTGTTTTTCGGGGAAAGACCCCACGAAAGTGGATCGCTCGGCCTCCTACGCCGCTCGCTGGATTGCGAAAAACGTGGTCGCAGCGGGCCTGGCGAAACGCTGCGAAATCCAGATCGCCTACGCGATCGGTGTGGCAGAACCG
>CAYXFI010000366.1:0-4186 GCA_964464205.1 uncultured Cytophagia bacterium | reverse complement strand
GCTTCTCATCGATCAGGCCGTCTTCGTCGTTGTCCACACCATCGAATGGCAACCCTGGACTCTCCAGGTACGCAAAGCCCATCACGCCGGTCGGAAAACCTCCTTGTCCAACTCCGTTGATGTCCCAGGAGTAGGCCATGTCCTGTTTTCGATCGAAGTAGCCCAGATCGTCATCTTCGCCGGCCCCCGGCACCATGTCGCCAATGGCGTTGTCCACCCAGTACCCGAAAGCGATTTCCGGCAGATCGTAGTCGGAAATGTTGGAGATGTTGTATTCCCAGAAGATGGCGTCCCTGGCCTGGGGGTTGTTCCATTGAAATCCGCGTACTTCAACTCGGATTCCGATTCCACCCCAAGGCTTACCTTTTTGAATCGTGATCTTTTCAGGTAAGATGTCCCCAATGTAGCGGCCCGGCCTGGGATAGTATTTGACGCGATCTTCCGGCCCCAGGTATTCCTGGTCCTGAGCGTCGTTGGCCACGAAGTACGTCTCGAGGTCCGCGTAGATCACGCCGCGTCCGAAGCGGCCGTCCCATTCGCCTGGCCATTTCTTCGTACGACCCTGCGCTGGCCATCCTTCCGGGGGCCAGGAACTGGGCAGGTTCGACATCGCCGGGTAGTCGCTTTCTTCGTTGAAGTATCCCCAGCAGGGGTAGAGCCCCCACTCCACCGTGCCCGTGGGGTCTCGGTCCATTTCCTCTCGGTAACTGGTCTGGCAGAAATAGAGAGTGTCCAGGTCTGTACGCTTGGCAATTTCGTTCGGATCGGTCACAGGAATGGTGTCGTTCGCGATGTACACCCGCGCCCCGATCAAGAGAGCGACGCCGTCCAGCATTTTTGTGCCTTCAAAGGTGTTGGGCCATTTCGAAACGTCGACGCGAGGCCAGTCGGAGAGCTCCGTGGTGTTGCGGAAGAAAAGAAACACGCGGTTGCCGGTCATGTAGCCCTCGCGTTCCGCGGCAATGTCGCCCGCTTCATCTTCGGGCCCCTCGTAGATGCGGCCCTGACTGAAGGCCACCGAGGTGATTAGCCCCAGAAGCATTGCCACGGACAACGCCCTTCGGAACAGGAGTCGCTTCATTACGCCGTTACCTCCTCAGTCTCTGCACCTGACTCGTCTGTACCATTCAATCGTCTGTTGCGGAACTATCTCTGCGCATCCCTGCTTCCCGGGGTGCGAGCTCGGGAGAGCAGGTCCGTTGCGGAACCTTCCGCTAAAAGAGCAGGCTCACCCCAAATTTCACCAGTCTCGGGGCCGAATACATCGAAGGATCCTGCACACGATCGATGTATTCGTTGAAATCGCTGCGATGTCCTGCGATGTCGGTTTCCCGGATGATCGCAGTGTAGGCGCGACCGGTTTGTGGATTGACACGGATCTCGTTTAGCCGGTCCAACAGGTTGTACACATTCAGCTCGAAGCGCAGCTTCATGCCGTCGGTCAGTGGCATGTCGTAGTAGGCCATGCAATCGACACTGTACGTGCTGGGCTGCCACGAATTGTTCGGCACTAGGTTGACTCGCGACAGGATGCTGGCCGAGATGGGCTGCCACGTGTACGGTGTGCCCGAATTGTAGTAAGCGGTCAACGTGCCACCGTAATGGTCCGTGTAGTAGCCAACCGTCACATTCAAGGTATGGCGCTGATCCCAGCTCATTGGAATCAGGATCCGGATGGGATCCATGTTTTCGCCTTCGCGATTGAAATTGAACGTCGGGTTGTCGGCGTTGCCCCGGGTGTATTGCAGCGTGTAGTTGAGGTTTGCGGTCACATTGTGCCACCGCACTTCGTACTTCACTTCAAGGCCGCGCGCGTTCCCGTAGTCCTTGTTGCTGTACAGACCGTAGCGGATCTGGTTGTATGTGGTCACCACTTTGGTGCTCAGCAGATCGTGGATGTCCCGGTAGAACAGCACGACTTCCAGCGCCATTTCGTCGGTCAATTGCTGCCACAGACCGACCTCGTACTGAACCGTCTTCTGCGCCTTGAGGTCGGCGTTGCCCATTGTTGTGGAGTAGTCGTTGGGCGCCACCCGGAAAGCGTGGTTTTGGTACAGCGCGTACATGGGTGGCATCTGGAAGAAATGCCCGTAGCTGAAGTGCAAAAGGGCCGTCTGGGCAAGCTGGTAGGACAAGCCAAAGCGTGGAGAGATCTGGTACTTGGGTTTCGCCTTCGGATACGTGGACATGCGCTCCGGATTGTCGAAGCGCAGTTGGTTTGCCGGATTTCGGCGATTCGACGGGATCACGTGGTTCGGATCAAACCAGTCGAAGCGCACCCCCACATTGATCACCATTTCGTCGAATTCCATCTTGTCCTGGATATAGGCGGCGAACTCCCGCGGCTTCACCCGGTAGATGTCCGAGTAAATCGACGAATCGGGGTAGACCACGGGCTCGTAGAAATCCTGCTCCAGATCCGTGCCGTAATACTTGTTCCGGATCTCTTTCCAGCGGTTATCCAGATCATGTTGAATGAAATGCAAGCCTGTCTTAATGCTGTGGTTCTTGTCCAACTGCCAGGTCAGGTCCCATTTGGCGTTGTAGTCCCGCAACCACCGTTGATCGTGGCCCTTTTGCTGTCCGCCCGTGAAAAAGCCCGGATCGGAGCGCAAGTACTTGTCGTGCACGTACCGCGGGTCCAGCGGGTCTTCGAACACGTACCAGCCGTGATAGTGGTAACTGTACGACAATTTCAGTTCGTAGAACATCCGCTGGGACAGCATGTGATTCAGCTCATAGGCGAGCAGGTAGGATCGGCGATGTGTGGCGGCCATGCCATCGGGGTTGTATTTGAACATGTGGTCATAACTACGCCACTTGTCCCGATTTGCCGTGAAGAGCAGGGACATTTTGAAAGTGGGGCGAGGTCGGAATGTGAGTTTGCCCAGCAGCGAGAGATTCCTGCTGGCGTTCATCGGGACGTAGGCGCTGTCGCCCGTGTGCTCAGAATACCACAATGTGGAATCGTCGGCCTCGAAGTTGCTGTAGTCATCCACGTTGAAACGACGCACCCCATTCAGGTAGTTCTTGTTGTCCTGCCATCGCAGGTTGGTGAAGAAGGTTAGCTTGTCGCCGAAAATCGGTCCCCCCAGTCGGAAGCGAAAATCCCTATTTCGGTCTATCTCACTGTCCCGCAGGCCGATGAAGATGTCCTTGTGTGGCGTGAAGTAGTTGGCCAAGCTGAAATAGATGGAGCCATCGAATTTCGGGCCGCCTTCTCGGGTGACGGCGTTGACGATTCCGCTCATCGCCCGGCCGTATTCGGCATTGAACGTGCCGGTGATGACCTCCAAGTCGCGGACGGCCTCTGGTTCTAGATCCACCACTCGTCCCGCGCCGCCGAAATACTCAGTGACAGGTAAACCGTCAATTAGATAGGCCACTTCGGTGATTCTTCCGCCGCGGAAGTGGCCGTGGACCACGCCCGGTTGCAGGGCCACCACCGCCCCTACACTCTCCACCGGCAGCTTTTCAATGTCTTCGGCCGACACATTGCGGACGGTGCTGGTCTGGTCTTTCCTGACCTCGATCGGCTGGGCTTCTACTACGACCACCTTCCCCTCGATGACTGTGGGATTGAGCCGAATCTGGACGTTGGTCGTGCGGTTCACGGAAACGCGCACATGTTCCAGCCGTACGGTTTCGTAGCCCATCATCCGTGCAATCAGCGTGTACTCCCCCGGGGGGACGTTGATGATCACGAAATCCCCGTTGTCATCGGCTGCTGCACCCAGCGTGGTCCCTTCGATCAACACGTTGGCTGCCGGCAATCCCTCGCCTGTCTGTGCGTCCAAGACCTTCCCGGCGATTTTCCCCGTTGTCTGGCCATATGCAGTGCCTAACACGAACACTAGACCCGTGGCCAAAAGCCAAGCAACGCGAGAACGAAGCTTCATCGTCCAACCCTTCTCTTTGAGTGGTCAGTGTCCTCGCTGTGCTCCTCCCGTTTGCCTTCGTCACGATGTGCCAAACCCGCCGATCGCGAGACTGGTTAGCCTGCCCCCCACACTCCCGGGGTACCCTGCGGGGCGGTCGGCCGCCTCTTTGTTTCCCGCCCGGTCTCAAGGTATCTCTCAAGAGCCTGTGGTACAACTTCTTCACTATCCTGACTCTCTGGCCCTCGCACCTACCGTTGTCCGAACCAGAGTCAATCGGGCACTTCTCCCTCGACGCGGGATGCGCA
>CAYXFI010000365.1:0-4200 GCA_964464205.1 uncultured Cytophagia bacterium | reverse complement strand
ACATATGGGTGTCTACCTGGACGGATACCGGGTGGTCCGAGGCGGAGCGGCTCGGTCCGGAGGTGAACACGCCTTTCAATGAGGTTTCACCTTTCATCCACGCGGACAATCAGACGCTCTACTTCGCCTCGAATCGGCCGGGCGGTTACGGTGGCTACGACCTCTACGTAGCGCGAAAGACCCCCGACGGGTGGACTAGAGCGCTCAATCTTGGCCCGTGGATCAACACGGAGCGAGACGAAAAGTATTTCACAATTCCGGGAGCTGGGGACCGGGCGTACTTCGCGTCTTCAAAGTCGGGCGGATACGGAGGCCTTGACATTTACGAAATCGAGTTGCCGCCGGGCATGCGGCCTCGGCCCATCACCACCGTGAAAGGCAGGGTGTTCGACGCGAAGACCGGGGAGCCGCTTGAAGCGGAAATCCGCCTGCGCTCCCTGGACACCGGCGAAGATGTCGCTATGACCCGTAGCAATGCCGCGACGGGTGAATACCTGGTAGTGCTGCCTTCCGCCCATGTCTATTCCGTGCTCGCCAGGGCGGAAGGATACATTGACTACACTGAGAGGTACGAGATCAAGCTGCAAGACGCCTACCGTGAGCTTGAGAAGGATTTCTATCTGCATCCGACGAAAAGGACCCGAAGAATCCGTCGCCTGGTGATCGACCCCAGCACGGGGAAACCGATCCCGGCCCTGGTCCAGGTGAGAAATCTGCGCGATGGTTCCGTTCTTGGCCAGGCGTACGTGGATCTCAATACTGGCACAGTGGAATTCGAAGTGCCGGAGGGCGAAGAATATGGGCTCTTCTACCTGGCGGATGGCTACGTCCATTTCGCAGAGAGGCTGAGTAGCGACGAGCTGGCGTGCGACACAATGCTCACGATCAGACTGACAAAAATGGAACCGGAGAAGGAAATCAAGTTCAGGATCAACTTGATCTTCTTCGATTTCGACAGCGATAAGCTGCGGCCCGAGTCGACGGCAGATTTGCTGCAGGCGGTCGAGTTGCTCCAGAAATATCGGGACATCCGGGTCGAAATCCAGGGCCACACGGACGACGTAGGACCGGAGGAATACAATCTTGACCTGAGCCAGCGGCGAGCGGAGGCGGTGAAGCGATTCCTGGTGGATCACGGAATCGACCCGGGTAGGCTGATTGCCAAGGGCTACGGGGAGAGCATGCCGGCCGTCCCGAATACCAGCCCGGAGAATCGGGAGAAGAATCGCCGGGTGGAGTTCAAATTGCTGAAGTCCAGTGGTGGAGCGCAAGAGGAGGAGTAACTGGGTACGCGCATGCGCGCGGGCGAGGCTCGCGGCGGGAAGCTGGATAGACGTTACGGCATCCGTGGCTACACCTCTGAGCCGCCGGTCACGAGTATGCAGTAAGACGGGCTGACCATGTTGCCGGCGCGATGCTGGACCTCCATGTGCGGCGGTTGCTCACCCTGAGCGGCATCGAACCCGAGGCTCGTCACGAAGGAGGAGTTGGAGTCGCGGTAGATACGCTACAGGGGATCGGCGATGGCGCCCAAGGTCAGGAAACTGATCAACGTCATCTGGGGACTGTTGCTTCTGCTGGTAGTTGTCGACCACGTGACCAGCTTTTCCTATCGCTTGTGGCTCAGAAAGGTCGTGCACGCGGATGTTTCCCTCTACATTGAGATTACAGGTATGGTTTTCACGATGGGGGTGCCGTTCTTCTACAGCTTGTACAAGCGACGGGAGAACCAGTTGGAAATGCAAGCGGTGAAAGCCGGGGGTGGAGCTGCGGAGCTGGAAGCTGCTCGGGGCCGCAACGACCGGCGATGCATCTTGTACTATTCGTTGATGGCTGCATTTGTGATCCTGCTGGTGTTTGTTCAGTCAAGCATCATCAATGCCAGCAAGGCAGAGACAGCCGGGCTTGAGGAGCAAATCGTAGCCATGCGGAAGAGTCTCAAAGTTTCCAACGACCAGATTCGCGAGATGAATGCCCGGCTGGCCAAGCTCGAATCGATCGTTAGGGAAATCGCGGTGCAGGACAAGCGAACCCGGGCTGTCCTTCGCGAAATCGAAGAGATTCGCGTGATCACTCAATCCATCGACAGGATGATGGCAGAGACAATGTCGAGAGTTCAGGCGCGGCCAACTGCCGCGCAGGCCACAGAGGACTTCGACGAAATTGCCGAACGTGTCCGGGTGATCGAGGAGCGATTGGAGCGTCTCGAAGAGACGGTCGAGGGCCCTCTGGCGGAGTCGTCAACCGCTTTGAGGGAAGATGTGAACGCGATCCTGAAATTGGTGCGAGCAATCGACCGTGCGGTCAAGGAAGGCCGAAGCTCTGGGGGCAGACCCGTCCCGTCTCGGCCGCGCTCCGCCGCTTTGTCGGCGGCCGAGCTTGAGAAATTGCGAGAATGGGTTGGAAGGTACGTTGAGGATTTCAGAGCCACGAGTGGGGCACTTGGGGATCCCGATCGGATAGACAAGGCTGCCCTCCGGAAGCGCTTTGAGGAATTCCTCCAGAGGCAGGGATCTGCCCTTGCCAAGTTCAAGGCGGACGTCGGGAATGGCAGGGTACTGATCGAGAAGGCCTTGGACAGGTGTGCTCGAGGCGAGAACCTTGGGCTGCCGGATTGCGAGAGGGATCTACGTTGGTTGCTACTGCTCTTGGAGCTATAGTTGGGGCCTTGCCCTTTTCCCTCATCGGCGCGAAATCTTTGGGTCTCGCATGGATGTGAGGAAGATGAGACGGAAATCCCGCGCATTGGTGGAAGGTCTGGCGGTCCTGCTGGCACTTCTTTTCGACGAAACCGCTGTGCCAGTCTCGGCTCAGACGATCGAAGCGTACCACCGCCTGTTCCGTGACATGCAGAGGAAGCCTGCGCTCTACGATCCTCGCTACGTGTTGGAGGAGTGCAGGAGGTATCTCCAGGTTTTTCCTCGAAGCGATTCGGCGGGATGGGTTTTGGAGCTTGGGGCGCGGGCTGCGATGAAGCTGTATGATATGCCTGGTGGAATTCATCGTCCCGATGCCTGTCTACCGGCAGTTTGGCTGTGCAAAGCGAGGTTCGTCTACGGGTGGCGAGTACGGGACCCAGAACTGCGAGATGTGTTCTTGAAAGCACTCAATGTTCGAACGGGTCTGTTTCGGCGTAGAAGGGCGTTCTCTGAGCCCCAGAGGGCCAAGCTCGAAGCCATGTTCGCGAGTCCCGACCACCACCCGGCTCTGTCGCAGAGGGCGTTGCAGTTCCTGAAGGAATTGCATGCCCTCAGGGCAGAAGACTTGACGCGCGTTTCCTTGGAGGAGGCAGAATGGTTCCTCCGCGCCTTCCCGGCAAGGGCTCCTGATACCGTGCGCGCCTGGATCGCGGATTTCCTAGGGGCTCGAGATGCAAGGCGCCGAGAGGGAGTCTTGTTGACAGTGTCTCTCCTGCGGAGCATCAGTTCGGCTGGCGTGGCTGACACCGCGGCAAGGGAAACGGCTCGTGTTGGGCTTGGGGCCGAGCGAGAAACGACAGAGCCACACCGCGACTTGCTGTCCAGTCGCCCCCGGACGGCCGCGGAAAAGACAGGGGTGGCCGGGGCGAACCGGAAGCTTCTCAATGTATTGAAGCGAGCCGAGCGGGCAAAGAGGGTCTCCCCCTTTCGCATTGGTTCTAACGAGACACGGCTGGGTTGGGTCTTCTTGGAGGAGTCGGGAGAGATTCTGTTCGAGGAAGGATTGCCGAAGCGGCTTGCCAGGAATAAGGACTGGGCAACTGCGATCCGAATGTTCGCCGAAAGAGCACCGTGGACCTTGCTCGGTCAGCTTTGCCAAGCCGTGATTGATTCGGGGTTGACCAATGCTTCGGATGACACGCTTGCCCTGTTCGCTGTGAATCATTTTCGACGGCAGCTTGGATTGGAACCGGTCCGGTTCCATCCGGTGTTCATGCGCGCCGCAAAAGCCCATGCGGCGTACGTGGCCAAACACGGTGGCGCGCACCGCGAAGAGCGGGGAAAGTCCGGATTCACAGGGGAGTATCACTGGGATCGCCTCCGACATTTCGGCTGGGGCAACCGCAGCGCGACGGGAGAGATCATGGGTGGGTACGGGAACCCACTGTTGGACGTGGTGGGCTGGATATTCACGCTCTATCACCGGGATGGGGTCATTGGGCCCCGCATACGGCAAATCGGGTGGGCGAACATTCCAACTGGCAAGCATCCAAACAGCGTA
>CAYXFI010000364.1:0-4200 GCA_964464205.1 uncultured Cytophagia bacterium | reverse complement strand
AGCCTGTTCGCAGGCTACGAACGGCCCAACATGCGCTTTCAGCCATCCAGCGAGGGACAAGTGAACACGTTCTTGCTGGTGGCACTGACCCTGGCCGCAATGTTCCTGTGGTACTTCCGGCGCGATCGGCGGTTTCGCGGCAACATCCGGAGAGTCTTCGTCTACCCGTCGAGCATCTACGAGGACGTGCGGTCGAAGCGAAAGATCTCTGCCTACCACACGTTTCTGCAGGGATTCTTCGCCTCGGCCGCGTTGGGGCTCAATCTGGGTTCAGCCCTTTGCTTTGCCCGACACTCTTGGATCGCGGACGAGGTGGTGGAATTGCTGGCAGGGCCGGGCGCAGGCAAGACAGCGTTCATCTGGCTGGCGTGGCATCCGCTCTGGGCTTTCGCCGCATTCACCGCAGCGGGTTTGGCATTGCTCAGCCTGCTGGCCGTTGTCTTCTGGGTGGTGGCGCTCCTGCGGGCCTACGTACCGCTGGGTCAGTCGTTCATGTTCGTCTACTGGATATCAACCGCTTACCTGCCCGGCATCCTGTGGGGTGCCCTCGCCTACCGCTTGATGCTCCTCTCCAACCTCTTCTTCTGGGGGACGTTCGTCGTCTGGCTGATCCTCACCCTCTGGTTCATGCTGCGTTTCGTGCGCGGCACGGGAACCATCCTGCGCGTTTCCCCGTGGGTGGCGGTCGCCATCCTGTTCGTCCTCGTGGGAGTCACTACCCTGCCGTGGCTCATCGCGCTGCAGCGAGAGCGAGCCTTCCTTGACTACGCCGGGTATTACCTGAGTCTACTGACCGCCCGATGAAAATGTCGGCGGAAGAAGGCTAGCCCTGCGATCCCTGTAGATGCGGCTGTGGCTGGGAACATCGTGGCATCCCACGCAGCGCCGTTCGTCCGCCCGAATTGGGCTAGCTCGAGTTGCGACTTCCACTCGGCAGACTTCCTGCGGCCAGAGGGTCCCCCCTGTGCACCCGCTTCGCGTCTCCACGGTTTGCCCGAGGAATGGTTGACCTACTCCGTCAGTGGGCATTCGACACCTCGGCCGGGCACGTCGACATTCATCTGCGCTCGCCAACTCTTGCGTCTAGATGGATTTCGGCTACGGGTGAAACGGAAGAACCAACGGCTTGCGGACGGGAATTCCTGTTGACAAAGACTTAAAATTTTGTATCTTTACGTTGGGTTGTTGGCGCTAAGGGCCATCCAGATTTGTTGCAAAGGAGCGAGAATGGCTCGCACGAGGCGCTCCCGCCGTCCCTCTCCCTTCGATGACTCTCTGGACACCTACCTCCGCGAGATTGGCGAAGTTCCCCTCCTGAAGCCCGAAGAAGAGGTCGAGCTCGCCCGTCGCATCAAGCAGGGAGATCAGGAAGCTCTGGAGAAACTCACCAAGGCCAACCTGCGCTTTGTGGTGAGCGTGGCCAAGCAGTACCAGGGGCAGGGACTTTCACTGGGAGATCTGATAAACGAAGGCAACCTGGGCCTGCTGAAGGCCGCCAACCGGTTCGACGAGACCCGCGGGTTCAAGTTCATCTCGTACGCGGTATGGTGGATTCGCCAGTCGATCCTGCAGGCGCTCGCGGAGCAGTCTCGAGTGGTGCGACTACCGCTGAACCGCATTGGGGCGCTCAATCGGATCGGACGGGTCTTCAGTATGCTCGAGCAGGAGTTCGAGCGGGAACCGTCGGCAGCCGAGATCGCAGCCGAACTGAACATGACGCCCAAAGAGGTCCACGAGGCCCTGCGTATTGGAGGACGACACCTGTCGCTCGACGCAACGCTGGGCGATGACCAGAATCGCCTCCTCGATACCCTGGAAAACACGGACACTCCGCCCCCTGATCAGGACTTGATGAAGGAATCTCTCAAGATCGAGATCAAAGAGGCGTTGGCAACACTCGACGACCGGGAAGCCGAGGTACTGCGCTTGTATTTCGGACTGGACGGCGAACATCCCATGACGCTGGAAGAAATCGGGGAACGCTTCCGCCTGACGCGGGAGAGAGTACGGCAGATCAAGGAAAAAGCGCTGCAGAGGCTACGACATACGTCCCGCAGCCGTAAGCTGCGTGCGTACTTGGGCTGAGAGCCCTAGAAACCACTTCAAGCGAATCGTGAAAATCCTGCAAAATCATGCTTGACAAGCCTTTCCCCTTTTCGTAAATTCGGCCGCCGTGAGAGAGGGCCTTGCTGGTAGCCGGTGTCGGTCAGGATACGCCGGTCCCGCAAAGGGGAAACCATCGCGTCTACCGAGGAGAGAAGACCGTGAGGGAGGAACGAGGGAAGGTCATCCTCTACTCAGAGGAGAGCACCAGTTTCCGGGAGTTCCCGTTTTCAGCCAGGACGGTAATCCGCTGGGGAGCCTTCGCTGCAGTCGGTCTGGTCATTTTCAGCGTCGCCTTGGGCTGGGCCTTCGCGAGCCTGTTCAAGGACTACCGGTTGACCGCACTGCAGCGCGCCAACCGTCGTATGCACGCCCAGTTGCAGAAGCTTCAAGATCGGGTTCAAAACTTGCAGTCGAGGCTGGTTGATCTGGAAAAAGCAGACAACGAGCTCCGACTGTTCGTGAACCTGCCCCCGATCGACAGCGACGTGCGCAGCGTGGGCGTCGGTGGCAACGCGAGTTCCATCTTCGACGAACTCGCCACCGGCCCCGACCAGGGCGTGGAGAACATCAGCTCCTACCTGGACGAGCTTGAGCGCCGGATCCAGCTTGCCTTTGAGAGCCGGCGCGAGATCGAGGAGAAGTTCCGGGAGAACCAAGAGCTGATCAAACATACGCCGTCCATCCGGCCGGTAGTCGGAGGGCGAATCACTTCGGGATTCGGCTATCGACTGGATCCCTTTATCGAGCGCATCCGCCACCACGACGGCGTGGACATCGCGGCACCGCAGGGTACCCAGGTCTTCGCCGCGGCAGACGGTGTTGTCGAGAAGGTGGTGACCCGGGCTCGTCGAGGGCGCGGCTATGGCAAGGAAGTGATCATCGACCACGGTTTCGGCATCAAGACGCGCTACGCTCACCTTTCGCGCGTTCTGGTACGCAAGGGACAGAAGGTCAGGCGCTGGGACGTCATCGGACTGGTCGGACAGACGGGACGAGCCAGGGGCCCGCATCTCCACTACGAGGTACTCGTCAACGGCCGTCCCACCAACCCGCTCGATTACATCCTCAACTGAATCGCCGAACTGAAAACCACGACCCGCCGCTGGCGGGTTTTTTTGTGCCCACAAACAAGCCGCACAACCCACAAAGAAGTCGTGTGTTCCGAGTAGGCCACAGGTTTCACGACAGTCACTGGTTTCGGATGCTTGAGCCCGCAGGACAGTAGCCATGGTTCTCGTCAGCGCTTGTCTCGTCGGCGTGCACTGCCGGTACGACGGATCGGATTCTTTCAACAAAGAGCTGCTCGAGAAGCTCGAGGGAACGCCCTTTGTGCCAATCTGCCCAGAACAGCTCGGGGGATTGCCCACACCGCGGCTACCCGCAGAGATCGACCACGGGGACGGTCATGACGTCCTCGAAGGCGAAGCTAGGGTGATCAACGAACAGGGGGAGGACGTAACCGCCCATTTCCTGCAGGGGGCACAGGAAGCGCTGCGAATCGCCGTACTGACGGGGTGCCGGCAGGCTTTCCTGAAAGCCAAAAGCCCCAGTTGCGGCTGCGGCAGTATCTCGCGACAGGGCGAAGCGGTCCAGGGCGATGGTGTGACCGCCGCGCTGCTGAAACGGCAGGGTATCGAGGTGACCGAAATACCCTGACCGCGGGACCTGGGGCTTTCTTACTTTGCCGCCGGTCGGGGACCCGGAATGGGCTGGATGTCAGGCCCGATACCGAGGGGGAAAACGCCTTGATTTTACGTAGACCCCTGGTTAAATTAAGCTGAAACAGGAATCCGCGTCACGCCGACGCCCCTGATTGCTACGGGTAGTCATCAGCGCCTTGATCTCCCACCGAATGGAGCTAGGCAGCGAGAGTCCGTGGCGACTGGATTCGCCGACGTTGCGGTCTGACTGGCGGCGAGGAAGTGGCCGGAACGGGCCCATCCGATTCGGGCGTGACGGCGGTGGATACACGCCACGCGGTTCGTTCCCAGTCGCAACACCTTGAACCGAAGGGCAAATCACCCGCGAAGGGAGTGCCCTTTTTGTGTCCCATGAGCAGTCTCCCCAATCCTGCGGACCGTAGAGCACGTGAAG
>CAYXFI010000363.1:0-4293 GCA_964464205.1 uncultured Cytophagia bacterium | reverse complement strand
CGCCCCGTCAACGTCGTTGCTCGTTGGAGCTTGGTTTACTTTCCGCATTTGGGTTGAAATGCCCCTTGCCCGGTCGGTAGCCGTAGGAGCAATCCAGGAACTTCTCCTCCCACACAGGTTCCAGGAGCGCCACTGTGGCGGCCTGGGCCACGCGGTCGCGGATGCTCGGCAACATGAGGAGCCGTTGGGTGCCATCGTTCTTGGGGATTCGAACGCCCAGGCCCGCCACCGGCACGTAGCGCCGTTCGTTGAGGGCATTGCAGAGGGAGCGCAAACGCCGCCTGAGGCCCCTTTCGAACTGCTTCACGTCCATCCGGTCCGCGCCAGGGATCGGATTTCCCTTCCGCACTCGTTCCCACGCGCGCTGAAGCAGCTCCAGCGTGTAGGGATGCTCGCGGCCCATTTCACCTCCCGCTCGCCGAGGCTTCCTCTCGCTCACGCTGCGCGCGAGAGGCAGGCGGCGTCAGGCCCTCGCAATCCAGTTGCCCGAATCCGAAAGTGGTCGCCTTCCCCACGTGCAAGACCGAGGCCGCGCGCAGCAGCGGAAACCACGGCCGATACTCGGGTCCGAGCACGATCTCCCCGACCAGCCCGCCGAGCCGCATGTGGGTGCGCTGCCGGTGCGAATACCGGTCCCACTCCTGCCAGCGCAGGGAGGCGTATAGGGGCGGAACGTCGGGGAACGCCGGCACTTCCATCGGGCCGAGTTGGTCGGTGCCGTAGCACGCGGCCAGGGTGTACAAACGCCGGTAGGCCGCCTCCAGCAGTTTCCTGGGCGTGAAACCGTCGGCGGAACCGCGTCCCAGCAACCGACCCTCCGACCTGAGCCGCACGGGCGTCTTCAACACGGCGCGCAGCACCACCTCTCGTTCTCTCCCCGCGCTACAATCCGCGGCGGTACGGGTGTCGGGTGGGCGGAGCATACAGCCGTGCGCAAAAACGGGGGTTCCGGGGTTCAGGCCGTCCACCACCTCCACCAGCTCGAATCTTCCGAGACCTTGCGCTCTCCCTCCGCCGATGCCCAGCTCCGTCCCGACCGTTTGCCACGCCGCCAGGAAATGGGGCAGGTAGTCGAGCGCCCAGCCGACCAGCACGCACTGGAATCGAAGCTCAGCCCCGGCTGGGAGCGGACGACCAACGTGGCTCGGTGGGCGCAACACGAAGGGCGGGGGAAGGCGGGAAGTGTCCATCCACTCCAGTGAATTCGGCGGCTCGAAAAGCTTCACGTAGGGACAGCCCTTGCACAGGGGGCACGAGTCGCAACGCCCCTCGGGCAGAACACAAACCACTCGCTTGAGGGCCGTGCCGAAGGCGCCTCGAAGCGTACTGCCGAGGAAAGGTGGCAGCACAAGTTCGGTCCTGGCGCGAATCCTGAGCCCCAGCATCGAGAAATGCAAGTTCCCCAGCCACTCCAGATCCTCCAGCAAGCCTGGCCTCATCCCTCTCCTCCTTCCCGTTTCGCGCTCCCTCCCGTTTCGTCGTACACGGCCGCCTCCTGGCAGCGGCGGCACAGCGTGTAGTAGACGATCGAATCGTCGGGCCCACGCAGCCGGCGGAGGCGGCGTCGAAGCTTTCCCAGCTCACGCTTCCCGAGAAAAAGCTCGAACACGCTCTTCTGGATTCGCCGGCCCCCTGCTCCCAGCAGGATCTCGGCGATGCGCACCCTGGTTCGGTCGTCGGCCACGTCGTAAGCCACCACGGTGACCGATACCCCGTTTCGAGAGAGCGATTTTGCATGGCCGCTCAAGTTCTCGCCTCAGCTATTCACCCGACGTGAACGGCGTGAAACCGTTGGTTTGCCCCCGGCCCTTCACTGCGCTCGGTACGGACGTCGAGGGGGCTTCAGGACGAGATCGATTTCCCTCTGAGGCCGGAATGCCCTCACATCTGCCCCGGCCAGCTTGAAAAAACCCAGCCAGAACCGCCGGATTCGCTCGTAGTGCGCTGGGTCAATCCCGTGGGCGGGCCAGAAACGAAAGACGAACACCTCCACGCCGGAGAGATCGGGAACAAGGCCGTCCCGTTTCCAATCCTCCAGAAGGCTGCGGCTGGGCGCGCGCTTCTCGAAGTTCCAGCGTTCCTTGCGGACGTCCTGCATGTCGCTGAGGATGATGATGGCGCGTCGTTTGGCTTCCTGGTCGCGAATGTGTTCGGCCAGCACCCGGAGCATTCCCACGATGTCGCTCTCGTACTGGTAGCCCTGCTTGCGCGCCTCCGTCAGCATTCCCGGCCAGACCCGCGAGAGTTCGGCGAGGGCATCCTGCCGGGCCGAGTCGATGATGGCGCCGGCCGTTCCCCGCCTTTCCGGGGTCCGCAGGCGTAATATGGGTTCCTGCCACTGAGCCGCGGCGTGAATGGAGTAGATGTGCACGAGCATGCGCGGCGAGAGACGTTTCAGCAGTTCGGCCACGAAGGCGGAATCCAGCGCCAGGTGTTCTTCTAGATGATCGGCAGCGCTCACGTCGACCCCAACGTCGATGTGGGCCTTTAGGGTCGTGCTCAGTCCGAGCTTGTCTGCGACCCATTCACGTTCTTGCCGGCAGCCGGTCAGAAGCATGATACACGCCAGGGCAACCATCGCGACCGTCAGGAGCGACGGCCCTCCATCTTCGCTTCGAGCAATCATCCGCGCCCTTCCTCCTTCTCGTCTTCGGGAAGGCTCGCCCGCTCCCCGTCGGTGACGTCGCGGTATTCAGCATCGGAAACCGCCGCCACACTACCCGGTACCCGGGCTCGACGTTCTTCGAGCTCTTCCCTGTACGCCGCGTAATTGCTTTCCAGCTCTGCCGCCAGTTTCTCCGCGTCGTCCAGCGCTTGCTTAAGTTCTTTGGGCCAGGCGTCCCGGTCGCCGCCCCAGGGCCGGGGACGTTCCTCGCCGCGTTTTTGCCGCAGGGCTCGAAAGCATCCGCCCCGCCGCTGGTATCCTTCGTCGCAGGCCGTCAGAGACACGCTGAGCAGCAGATCCACCCGCTGTCTGTGCCATGCCGGCAGGTCCACCATCCATTCCAGCAGTTGGACCCTGTCGCGCTCCAGGCGATCGTGCCGCTCTTGCATCGACTGAAGCTGTTCCGCCAGGTCCAAGAGAGGCTTGACGAGCGTCCGCTCGGAGAGGTAGCGGTGAATCAGCGAGCCCGCGACCCCCGCCAGTCCGAGGGAGAAGAAAACGAAGAAAGCCACAACGGGCGCCGCCGGTACTGGGAGGAAACGCACCACCACGAGGGCCCGCACCCAGGCCAGCGACGCAGCCGCTATCACGACCAGCAACAGGCTGACGGCGGCGATCAGGCGCACGGCGGTCGGCTTTTTCGCCCCGGGCCCAAGCGGTCGAAATTCTTCCATGAGAGTTTCCACACCGAACGCTACCGACGCAACGACACCGATCGCCGCGACCACCGACCAGAACATCGGAATATCAAAAATGAACCTGACCATCGTCGAGGTGGCCACCAAATCGACCGTGAAAAGGAACCCGATCACCACAGCCCGGAAAGGCGAGTACCATCCTTTGCGTCGAGGCTCAATGGCTTCTCCCGTCACTGGGTGGCGGCTGAGGGACTGGAAGTCCTTCGTAGTGTCCTCCATTTCCCGCTCCACATCCTTCAGGGCTTCGCCCAGTTCCCCCAGGACTTGTTCCGCCCGGGTCGCGGCCGTCTGGGTCGACTGATTCTGCCGCCTGAGCAGCTCTTCCAGAACCCGGTACCACGCGGAAGGGTACTTTCGGCCCACAGAGCGGCCCTCCCGCTCCGCCCGCGCCAGCAGCTGCCCGTCTCTCTGTTTCTCGAGCTCCCGTAGATCAAGGACGATAACGTCGTCGCGCCTGAACATCTTTCCCTCCTCTCTTCAGTGCGTCATGACGGTGGGGTATGCCGGCTGACGAAAACCGGCTTTCCGTGGCTGCTGTCCAGCGGGTCCTTGATCAGCCCGTCCTGCGTACCCACGACGTAGATGGTCGAAACGCCTTTCTCCTCGGCCGCTTGAAAGGCCCCGATTGAAATTGGCACCGTTCCGCCAGTGATGTCCACGAAGATGTTCTCCGCCGCGACCCCCTCGCTCAGGAAACGATCGATGAAATGCGAGGTGATCGTCTTGGCGTCAATCGGACGCAGGGGATCGTGGATCATCCACTCCCCTTTGCTGATCCCCGTCCAGTCCGGGTCGAAATGGACGGACTGGTACTTTCTGGCCAGATCTCGCGCCACATTCTGACTCTTCTCAGTGTACAGCAGCCCCACCCGCTCAGGCTTCAGGTGATTCAAGATGTACTGCGGCTGCTCCGCTTTGGGCCGCGCCGAG